>JAPLHH010000105.1 GCA_026389735.1 Chloroflexota bacterium
TAAACCTATTAAATCTGTATCTATGCCAAAGTTGCCATACAGTAGAGGTGTAAGCAAGAAAAGCACTATCCCAATTCCCATCACGAAAAAGGATGCTACTGTTAGCTTGCCAAACTTTTTTATCATTTTCTTCATTTCCAATTAACCTCCTTCCTTTCAATCCCAGACATTAGTTTAATGCCTTTGCATCCAAGTTGTTGTACCTTGGCTTCAACAGTACGCATCAACTCTTTGCCCCATAATTGCTGGTTTAAAAGCGTGGTAAAAATTTGTCAAGTATATAATAGCCTTTTCTTATTATATTGCAGCAGGGATGGCACAGTCCATCTGCTCCCTTCTCAGACTGGGTTCATTCTGCCGCAGTGTGGGCACCTGATTTCAGGTTCCTTAAAACTGGGTGGCGACCTTAGCTTGGTACCGCACTTGCAGGTTATCGTTCTGTAGTCGCTGAGGTTCCATAACAAGTTTGATGTCTCTCGAGCCCGTTGAACTTCTTCAAGTTCTTCTGGTGCCTCTGGTTGTGCTGCTCGCAGAGCGACAGCCCCGGCAGCTGTTACAGTAGCGGCGGGGATTAGAACTTTGCCGGTATTGCGAACCTGCCGATAAGCCAGAGCATAGTCAGAAAAAGAAGCACCAGCCATGGAGCGCAGTATGTGTACTCGCTCCGATATGGGTGGGTGGGTGCTGGTGAGGTCGCTGGCTGCCATGCCTTGCTTGCGGAATGGGTTGACAATAAACATTGGTGCTGTGGCTTTATTGGCTGATTTTAGCTGCTCGGTTGAGGCGGCTAATTTTTCTAAGGCTGAGGCCAAACCCTCAGGATATCTGGTGTATAAAGCTGAGGAGGCATCAGCCAGATATTCCCTTCTTCTGGAAATAGCAAAGTAAATAAGCTGAGCCATGATTGGAGCTAGTATCATCAGTGCGATGGCCACAATAATGATAATAACCTGACCTGAGCCGCCACGTCCTGAAGAGGAGCTTCTCCTTGTTCTGCCCATGCCACCGAAAAGCAGGACTCTTGACGCGTACCAGGCTAGAATGACGATGGTACCGAGTAACACGCCGCACATAGCCATCAGTAGCACATCTCGATTTTTGATGTGGGCTGCCTCGTGTCCAATTACCCCCTGCAGCTCATCTCGGTTGAGTTTTTGCAACAGGCCAGAGGTGATGACCACTGCAGCCCTATTAGGGTCTCGTCCGGTGGCGAAGGCGTTCAGTGCCGGGTCGTCCATGATGTATATGTCTGGCATTTTCCCCAGCCCTGAGGCAATCTTCATTTCTTCAACTACGTTGTAGAGGCGGGGGTGGTCATCAGGGCCGATTTTTCTCGCTCCTGTCACGGCCAACAGGATGCTATCCCCTTGAAAATAGGCGACTAAGTTCATTATTACCCATAATATAAGGGCGATGATTAGGCCACCTGTGCCATTATCAAAAAAATATATGCCTAAGAAATAGCCGAGCAGGAGCAGCAATACTCCCATCCCGACGATAAGTATCACCGACCTAGTTTGGTTGGATCTTATCTGTTCCCACATAGCTTAGGAGTCTACGAACTATGTAAAACTGACTTTTGGTGCTTCTCTCTCTGCAGCTACGGTGACCTCGAAGAACTCGCCCGGCTTAAAGCTGGCCATGCTAGCTACAATGTTAGACGGGAACATCTGCGTCTGGTTATTGTATTTCATGACCGAATCGTTGTAGAACTGGCGGGAGAAGCTTATCTTGTTTTCGGTTGAGGTGAGCTCCTCCTGGAGAGCCAGGAAATTCTGGCTGGCTTTGAGGTCGGGGTATCTTTCAGCCACCGCCAGCAATCGGGCCAGGGCTGAGCTTAATTCACCCTCTGCCTTAGCCCGCTCGCCTGGCCCGGCAGATGTCATCTGCTGGGCGAGGGTGCGGGCTTTAGTTACTGCCTCCATTGTCCCTCGCTCATGCTTCATGTAGCCTCTGACCGTTTCTACAAGATTGGGAATCAGGTCATGTCGCCTCTTTAGCTGCACATCGATCTGCGCCCAGGCGTT
>JAPLHH010000244.1 GCA_026389735.1 Chloroflexota bacterium
CGCAGTGGGTTTTTGGCTTTTCCTGATAATTCTTCCATGGCCAGCGTAAAACACCAGATTATAACTCTTTTGGGTGCGCTTGCCTTCTAGTCTAACTAATAATCCCTGCGGCAACTACGAATAAAAAACGGTGAGGGTGGGTGCCAACATTGGCCTTAAATGCCTCAAATGCCAGAGAAGGATGCTTTTGGCCAGAGACGTGCTTAGGAGAAGGGTGAAGGAATTTGCCTCCAAAAGTGACTGAGTAACCAGCTTCGCAACAATAACAAGCACCCCGCAATCGTTCTCTGTGCGGTGTGCAAGACATACTCTGGAGTTAAGGAGTCACAAGTCGCTAGAAAGCTCAATAAAGGACGGCTTAACAATATGCCACTTCTCGACTATCTTTTAAGGCGTTTTGCCCACTGCTTTCGGAACTTGTTGACCTTGGGCGAGATCACCACCTGGCAATATGATTGTTCTGGGTGTCGTGAAAAGTATTCCCGGTGGTAGTCTTCTGCAGGATAGAATTTGTCCAGCGGCACAACCTGCGTCACGATGGGTTTACTCCACAGACGCGCCTCATTGAGTTCTCTGATGAGCGCTTCAGCCATGGCTCTTTGTCGGTCGTTGTGATATAAGATGGCGGAACGGTACTGCGTGCCCACATCCTCCCCCTGTTGATTCAATGTCGTCGGGTCGTGGACGGAGAAGAAAATCTGCAGGATTTCCCGATAGGAAATCTTGCCAGGATTGAAAGTCAACTGAATCGCCTCCGCATGGCCTGTGTTATTGGTACAGACCTCCTGATAGGTCGGATTGACAATGGTGCCGCCTGTATAGCCGGAAATCACATCCTCAACCCCATCCACTTCCCTAAAGACCGCTTCCAGGCACCAGAAGCAGCCGCCAGCAAGAGTGGCAACTTCTGCTTTAGCCCTCTCGGTCATAGCTTGCTTTCTGGTGTGAATTTCAGCGCAATGCCGTCTATGCAATAGCGTTTGCCAGTTGGTGCCGGGCCATCATCGAAAACGTGACCGAGATGGGCACCACACCGAGCGCAGAGCACTTCCGTCCGCACCCTTCCTTCACTTGTATCAGGTTGCTCTGCCACGTTGAGTGGTGAGACTGGTTCATAGTAACTGGGCCAGCCCGTCCCTGAATTGAACTTGGTTGAACTGCGAAAAAGGTCAGTGCCACAACGGACACAGCGGAAAATACCCGGCTCATGGATCTGGTCAAATGTACAGGTGCCTGGATCTTCAGTTCCTTTTCTGGCGGTGATTTCATACTGCTCTGCGGTCAGTAATTTCTTCCATTCTGCATCTGTTTTCTTTACCCTCTCTACCATTACCACCTTGTTCTGTTTAGCATCATAAATCTTGACCGTGGCCATATGCGCACCTCCTAAGGGCTCCGTAGGCCAATTATAGCACGATAGGCACGCTTCACCTGCCAGTCATCGGTGTCTGCGACTGTTGACATCGTATGAATAGTAGTTTATCGTTAATGTAATGATGAAGGCGAAAGATGCGAAACGGCCTCAGCGCAAAAGTCGCCCTTTGAGGAGTCCGGTCACTTATTATGGCGACTATTAGGAGGAGCCGATGAACAAAGAAGACAAGAAAATAAAAGCCCCAAATGCCATCAAAAAGATGTTGCTGGCGGATGAACAAGTTATGGCAGTCATAAAGCAATCGAGGTTGAAGGCAGCCGTCACACCCGACTCCATAATAATCACTAACCAGAGGATAATCAGGTGTTCTCCATCAGCCCTGGGATTACGCAAGGAGCTTGAAGATTACAGATATGAAGATATAGCCAATTTGAAAATC
>JAPLHH010000064.1 GCA_026389735.1 Chloroflexota bacterium
AGCTCTGCACAAATGCAGCTTTCTCTCCAACGCTGACGGCAAGTATTTCCAATTTGTCATGTGGCCATTTGTTATAAATTGCCTGCAGGTAGGGCATTTCTTCTATACAATTACTGCATGACGATTGCCAGAAATTGACCATTACTGTCTTGCCCCGGAATTGACTTAAGCTTACCTCTTTGCCGTCTAGAGTCGGCAGGGTGAAATCGGGGGCACGCTTGCCTACCTCAGCACCTATTTCAACGGCGGCTGCCGCAGCGCTGAGCGTGGTAAAGGTTCGGCCTTCAGACATCACTTCGTTTCCGCCAGCGTCTTTCGATTTGACTTTGAAGTAATAGGTGGTGTTAGGTTTTAGCCCGGTTAAAGCGACGCCATGGCTGGTAGTCAACTCATCATCTGGTGGCGTGGTTGAGCCGTAGGCATCTGTTGTGCCATATTCCACCTGGCTGGTGGCAGGTTTGTCAGTCACCCAGCTTATGGTGGCGTTTGAGTCGGTGATGTTGAATACTTTCACCCCTGAGATCATTGGTGGAGTTGCATAAGGTTGGACTGGAGTTGTGAGTTCTATTTCAAGCCTTGCTTCGTTTCCACCTTTATCTCTCGATATCAAGATGAGCTGATATCTTGTATTGGGCTTGAGGTCGCTTAATGTTGCAAAGTGATTGGTAGCAAGGGCTTCGTCAGGCTCTGTCGGCGTGCAAACGTCAGGTCCACACACAACCTGGCTGGTAGACGGCTCATTGGTTTGCCAGGTTATATCTGCGCTTTTCCCTATCATATCCGAAAACGATACGCTCTTGATTACGGGAGGTGTGGTATCTCTGGCAAGGACGAAGGCAATGAAGCCTATAGAACCCAGGCTGAAGATGATGACAGCAACTAATATCTTCTGCAACTGCCCGGGTAGTAGGAGACCTTGCTTTTTCGTGGAGGGTGTACGGCCTCTTTTTTGGGTCTTTTTAACTATCTCTTCTGGTTCGACAGCGCCATGTCTGACACGCCGAGGATTTCTTGGTTTGGTACTGTTGTTTTCTAGCATATGTGTTCACCCAAAGTCCTAGCTTTTAGCTATGTCTGAAAAAAATTTCCTAGCCGGGGTCGGTCAGGCGTTTATTAATATGGAGAATTATGAGGTATCATTGTATGGAATTAAGTATGCTGTCTATTTGTGACTCGCCTTTTAAAGTAGCGGGGTAATATTCCATATGCCTAATAATGCCTTGGGCATCGATAAAGAAAGTAGCCGGGGTTTGAATGACGTCATATTTGGCCGCGACCTCTCCTGTCTCATCAATGAGAATGGGTAAAGTCAGAGGTTTGGTGCTAAGGAAACTTTGCACATCTTTTGGAGTTTGTTTCCAACTGATAGCCAGTATTGCTAGCTTGTCTTGCGGCCATTTGTCATAGACCGCCTGAATATCGTCCAACTCATTTCTAGATTGTTGGGTATTCTGCCAGAAGTTGATCATGGCTATTTTGCCTCGGAAATCGCTCAACTTCACTGCCTTTCCGTTATTGTCTTGCAGGGTGAAATCAGGAGCGAGCTTGCCCACTTCAGGGCCTATTTCAGCGGCTACCGACACAGTGCCACGAGTTGTAAATGTTTGGTCTTGGGATGTTGCTTCATTCCCACTGGCGTCTTTCGTTTTGACTTTGAAGTGATAAGTAGTACTGGGCTTTAATCCTGTTAATGTGATGCTATGGCTGGTGGTCAAATTCTGGTCGAGTTGTGTTGTTGAACCATAGGCATCCGTTGTGCCGTATTCCACCTGGCTGGTGGCAGGCTTGTCAGTCACCCAGCCTATGGTGGCGCTCAAGTCAGTGATGTTGGATATTTTAACTCCTGAGATGGTCAGTGTGGTTGCACCAGCCTGGGCTAAGGTCGTGAGATCTCCTTCGGCGAGCGCTTGATTTTCCTTAGCGTCGGTTGATGTTGCAGTGAAGTGATAGGCCGTATTGGGCTTGAGGTCACTTAGACTTACGGAGTGATTAGTAACTAAATTTTCATCAAGCTCTGTCCAGGTGCAGCCACCGCCTGGGTCACATATCATTACTTGGCTGGTAGCCGGCTCATCTGTTTGCCAGGTTATGACGGCGCCTGTCATAGTTATGTTTGAAACCGAGACGTTTTGAATTGTGGGAGGTGTGGTATCTTTGGGGCCGATAGGCAGCCACTGTGGCAGTTTGATTCCGCTAACAAATTCCTGGACGTTGCTAAGCGGGGCTTCAAGCCAGCCAGCTTTGAAGGCGGCGAAGCCTAGAGAGCCGATAATGGCGATAATGAGAATAGCGACTAGAGCTGTAGGGAACCGCCTCACTCGTATTGGGCCGGTGTCCACAAATGTTTTTTGAGTGCTTACTGATGGTTGTTGCGCACTGACGTAAGGCATAGCACCAGGTGAGCCGGAGGCTCCTGGCGGTTGGCTATCCGTTCCATATTGCCGGGGTGGTATAGATTGTGGGACCGGTGCCTGTGGCACAGCGCCTGGCATTGGAGTTGATGGAGTCTGAGGATATGACGGCTGCTGTCTAGGCTGTGGACCAATTATGCCACCTTGTGACGAAGGAAATGGTCTGGGTGGTGGAAGTGGTGTTGGCTGCTGCTGCTCTGCTGCGCCAGGCATTGCTGGACCAACCGAAAAGCCACAGTAGGGGCAGTAGACGGCTCTGGGCGGGACAAATCCGTGGCAACCGGGGCATATTCTGGCAGTGCAGTGTATGCAGAACCGGCTATTTGAATCAATTTCTTGACCGCAGCTAGGACACCTTATTATTCCTGGCACTATACTTCTGTTCCTTGATTGCTTCGATGCACCGACTTAATGTCTCTGTAATTGTTCTTATTATACATCCTGGGCAGAAATGAAACTAGGATGTTGGTGAACAGATGGCCGAGTTCAGAAGCTGCGCATAGTTTACTACAGGGACTTGACTATGTTCTCAATTTCCTCCTGACTCTGGAAAGGCCCGATCTTTTTGTACCTGATAATTCCTGCTGCGTCTATGATGAAATTTGTTGGCGGGAAGCGTGTCGCGCCATAAGCATTGGCAACCTTGTTGTTTGGGTCAGGCAGAGCCGGGAAAGCAGTGAACTGCTTCTTAGTTACGTAATCACGGACTAATCTTTGGTCGTAGATGATGTGGTAGATATCCAAAACCTCCAGCTTCCCACCTGCCTGCTGGTATGCTTTTATGATGTGAGGCATTTGCTCTTCACACTCTTTACAATTGACACTGGTGAACACGATCAACACTACCTTGCCTCGAAAATCGCTCAGGTTTATGCTCTTACCGTTAATGCTTTCAAGGGTAAAATCAGGGGCTTTGTCACCCACCTGGGGGATCTTAGCTGTACCGCAGCTAATCATTACCAGCGATATAAATGCAATGGTCGCCAATATTATCGGTGTTTTTCTTTTCACTTGATGAACGCTCCTTTCGTTGACTGGGTTCTAAGACGGGACGAATTGACCGAGCCAAGCCAGGTTGCCGGTAAGTATGAGTATGCCAACAATTATAAGCAGCACACCGCTTACTATGGAAATGACTCCCAGATAACGGTTTATACTCTTCCACAGCGGCATGATGGCTCCCCAGACCAGACCCAGAATGATGAAGGGGATACCCAAACCCAGGGAGTAGATAGTGAGCAATAGGGCGCCTTCTGCCGCTGTTTGAGAACTCCAGGCTAAGGTCAGGATGGCGCCTAATATTGGGCCGATGCAGGGCGTCCAGCCCAAGGCGAAGGCAGCCCCGATGCCGATAGAGCGGAGGTAGCCCGGGTTGCTGCTGACCGTTGTTTTGAGGCGTTTTTCATAGTTCAGCCAGGGCAATTTGAAGGCGGCTATGAGGAATATACCAAAGGCGATGATCAAGCCGCCGGCTATCTGGCGGAGTAAAGCTGAATGGGCAGTTATGGTTGTGCCTATTAAACCAACTGAGGCCCCCAGGCCGATGAAGATAAGAGAAAAGCCGAGCACGAAGCTGAGGCTGTGAAACAAAGCCGGCAGATAACTTTTTCTGGTCTGGGGATCGATGGCAGTAACGCCAGCCAGGTTGGCTAGATAGGCTGGTACCAAGGGCAAGACGCATGGTGAGAAGAAGGAAAGCAGTCCACCGGTAAAAGCGACGATATAGGGAATCTGTGTCATTTGCTGTCCGACTTCGCTAGCACGCCATCCAGCAGTTTCTTTAGCTGATCCTTGGGCTGGTAGCCGATGGCATGCTTTACAGGTTTTCCGCCTTTGAATATCATAAGAGTCGGGATGCTCATAACTCCGTACTTTGAAGCTGCGAATGGAACTTCATCTACATTTATCTTGGCGAATTCTACCTTGCCTTTGTATTCCTTGGCTAATTCCTCGATGATGGGGGCAACAGCCCGGCACGGACCACACCACTGCGCCCAGAAGTCAACCAGCACTGGCTTTTGTGAATCTAGGACAGCTTTTTGAAAGCTATCTTGGTCTACATTGGTTATGTTTTCGGACACGGTCTCGGCCTCCTAAATCTGTTATTTGGGCGACTGTAACACTACTTCTTTGCCTGTGCAATAGTAGCACATTCGATGCAGGCATTATTTTCAATGTAGCTATTGCTAGCTACAATACAATCTTTTAAGACGGCTTGCTCACCGATGGTAACATTTTGCCATAAGATTGAGTTCTCGATGGTAGCACCGTTATTTATCTTACATCCTGCGCCGATAACCACCGGCCCCTTGACCTGAACTCCTTTGCCAACAGTGCAGTCCCTATCTACTAGAATTGGCGCGGTTAACTTGGCTTGCGGGTTGATGGAGCTTCGTTTGTCTATGCATATATCTCCGGCTTTAAAGGCAACCTGAGTGCTTTTGCCGCAAAGCAAATCACGGTTCAGTTGCCGATACTTCTCTGGAGTTCCCATATCCATCCAGTAGGCCTCTGTGGCATAGCCGAAAACAGGTTCCCCGTCAGCTAGAAGTGATGGAAAGACATCGCGTTCAAACATGAAACGTTTGCCCTTCGGTATGCGATTCAGGATTTCGCGTTCTATGATATAAACTCCGGCATTTATCATGTTGCTGGTAACCTGCTCGCGGCTTGGTTTTTCGACAAAGCGGGTTACCGACTGTCTGCCGTCGGTTTCAACAACACCGAATCTAGTAGGGTCTTCTACGGGAGTCAGGGCGATGGTTACTTTGGCGCCTTTATTTTTATGGAAACGTAGCATTTCGGTCAGGTTGAGGTCGGTGAAGATATCGCCGTTCATAACAAAGAAAGTGTCGTCTATGTATTGCTCCGCATTCTTGACAGCCCCAGCGGTGCCCATCGGGTCTGTTTCGACACTGTAAACGAGCTTCGTGCCGAGTTGACTGGCATCACCGAAATAGTCTGTAATGCAGTCGGGCTTGTAACCTAGGGCTAGGATAATCTCATTTACATTGTGTTTGCTGAGGTGGCGGATTATATATTCGATGAATGGTTTATTCAGGACTGGCACCATGGCTTTTACTATGGCGTAGGTGAGGGGACGTAACCTGGTACCTTCACCGCCGACGAGTATAACCGCTTTCACTGGGTCTTTGGCACTCTCCTGAAAAGTCTTGTTGGTTATTTTACTTGATTCACTTTGTGGTGGCAAATTAGCCATTCTCATGACAGATTGCGAGGCGACAAGCCGAAAAATTGTGTTGCATTGTGGGTGGTCTGCTCGGCTACAGTAATTTCGTCTATTCCCTTTAGAGCGGCAACAGCTCTGAGGCTTCGCAGGAGGTCTGCGGGCTCAGAGCGATACCTGACTTCCTTGCCGTATGCTACCGGGCAGTCTGTCTCTAAAAGCAGTTTTTCCGGCGGTGTTTCCTTGATAGCCCGTCTGTGCTCCTCGTGGTATTCCGCGGCTGGGGTGGCTGAAATGAAGTAGCCGGCTTCGATTATATCTTTCAGAACGCTGGAAAATCCGGTGAACCAGTGAAAAACGGCTTTTTCAATACCAGACTCTTTTACCAGCTCAAAGCTGTCTTTCCAGGCATAGCGACTGTGGATTATAGCCGGTTTTTGGTGTGCCTTAGCTAGAGATAGTAGGCGT
>JAPLHH010000026.1 GCA_026389735.1 Chloroflexota bacterium
CATCACAGACAATGCGCCGCCTTCTTTGATAGCCTTCTCAAATGGATATAGGTAAACTTCCCTGAGCATCCTGGGTGGTACATCAGCAGGCGCCCAGTTCAGTCCGCCCTCTGATTTGCCATAACCGATGAAGTGTTTTAACGTGGCTACAACGCCTTGCTTTATGTCTTCGCTTTGCAGTCCTTTTACAAATGTCGTTCCCATGGTGGCGACGAGATAAGGGTCCTCACCATAGGTCTCTTCGACTCTTCCCCATCTTGGGTCTCTGACCACGTCTAAAACAGGTGAAAGACCCTGGCGCACGCCAACAGCCATCATCTGTGCCCTTGTTACCCGAGTCATCTTATCCACCAGTTCTGGCTCCCAGGTGCTGGCTATACCGATGATCTGGGGAAAGATTGTGGCATTTTTGGCCATAAAGCCGTTCAGGCACTCCTCGTGGACCAGCGCAGGTATGCCAAGCCGGGTATTTTCGATTAGGAATCTTTGAATTTCATTTGTGAAGGCTGCGATTTCCCTGGGAGGCAAAGCGGTAGCTACTCCAGGCCTGGATATTTGCCCGATGCCATTTTTAATGAGCGATTCTGCCCTCTCTGGCGAGAATTTTCCAGCTTCCAGTACCTCGAAGCTCCAGATACCGCCGAGCTGTGCAAGTTTCTCATCGAGCGTCATCCTGGAAATTAGGTCTTTGGCTCTGGCATCAACTGATTGCGAGGAATCACGACAAGTTTCCATTGCTCTCTCCCTGGATATCTTAATGTCACATTGTATCGGTATTGGGCTTAATTTTACAAGGGCAAATAATATCACTCCTTTTCCACAAATCCTGTGTGGGCGATTCGATTGATACTTTTTGGCGTAGGGGCATACACATATAGTATGATATTACACATATTGATTTAACAAGGAACGTGACTAAATAGAAGCTTTTGGAGGTATGAAAACATGAGTATGATGACAGGGAAGCAGTATCGGGAAAGTCTGAGGCGACTTAAGCCCGAGATCTACTATCTGGGCGAGAAGGTTGAGAGCGTGGCCGACCATCCTGCCTTCATGCCTCACGTGAATGCCGCAGCACTGACCTACGATATGGCGTTGGCGCCAGAATTCGAGGAGTTGTTGTCGACTACCTCACATCTCACAGGTGAAAAAATCAACCGCTACACGCACATACATCACAGCCACGATGACCTGGTGAAAAAGGTCAAGATGCTGCGCGCTCTCGGCCAGCAGACGGGCAGCTGCTTTCAGAGGTGTGTCGGCCATGATGGGCTCAATTCTGTCTATTCGGTTACCTACGAAATAGACCAGAAGATGGGGACAGACTATCACAAGCGGTTGGTCAACTTGCTCAAGGAAGTGCAATCCAAAGACCTCATGATTTCAGGGGCTATGACCGATGTAAAGGGTGACCGCCGCCTGTCTCCAAGCCAGCAGAAAGACCCTGACCTCTATGTGCACGTGGTGGAAAAGAAAAAAGACGGCATCGTGGTCAGCGGCGCCAAAGCCCACATTACCGGTGCGGTTAATTCACACGGGCATCTGGTGATGCCTACGGCTGCCATGAAGGCGGAGGACGCCGACTATGCTGTCTGTTTCTATGTACCCGTGGATGCCCCCGGCGTAATCCACATCTTCGGTCGGCAGACCAACGACACTCGGAAGTGCGGCAGCTGTTTTCTTGACCAGGGCAATGTGGACTACGGCATTGTTGGTGGCGAGGCGCTGATTGTCTTTGACAAGGTCTTCGTTCCCTGGGAGCGCGTCTTTATGTGTGGGGAATACGAGTTTGCTTACGAATTGGTGGAGAGGTTTGCCACCGCTCACCGTCAGAACTATGGTGGCTGCAAGACTGGCATGGCTGATACTCTCATCGGCGCCAGTTACGCGCTGGCACAAGCCCAGGGAACCGACCGGGCTTCGCACATCAGGGACAAGCTGGTAGAGATGGTTCACCTGACGGAGACCCTTTACTGCTGCTCCATAGCCTGTTCTTGCCAGGGTTATGCTTTACCTGCAGGCTCATACATGGCTGACCCGCTTCTGGCTAATGTTACCAAACTTAACGTTACCCGCCATGTCTATGAGATCGCCAGGCTAGCCCAGGACATCGCCGGCGGTATATTAGCCACTGCGCCCTCGGAGATGGACTGGAAAGACCCAAGGGTCGGTAAATACGTGGATAAATACATGAAGGGTGTTGCCGATGTACCTGCCGAGACCAGAATGCGACTGATTCGGCTTCTTGAGGCAATGACTTGCGGTACCGCACTGGTCGAGTCCATGCATGGTGCCGGCTCACCTCAGGCGCAGAGAATCATGATTGAGCGGCAGGCTAACCTTGAGCGCAAAAAACGGCTGGCGGAGAAGCTGGCCAAAATCGGCGAACAGCCCCTCTTTGTCTGCTAACAGAAGTGTCACAAAACATGTAGCGCGAGGCTTTAGCCTCGCTTTATCTGAAAGAATCTAAGATTTTTTGGGGGCACGGTTTATAGTCGGATCGTAGTTCGGCTGGACGTAGAAAGCGACACTTCAGGGTCGCAACTACATGTAAGGGATCTTAATAAACGTTAGAATTGCCGAAGAATAGTCGCAAAGTTAAAGTAGCGCTGAAATACTGCGGCTCCTGCAATCCACATGTGGGTTTGACAAGGATAACTCGTCATCTGGCTAAGGTGGCTGAGGAGCGGGGTGATTTCCAGCTTGTGCCTCTGTCTGAAGATGACATCGACGTGGTGGTCATTCTGTGCGGCTGTCCACGTGCCTGTGGCAACAAGGCTGAGGTCAGGGCTAGAGCCAATCAAAGCCTGCTAACAGCCGGTGAGTCCATAAATGGTAGGCATGTACCAGAAGCTCACCTTCCGTCGGCCGTAGAGCAAGAGCTTATCAAGATTCTGGACAGCTAAGCCGCAGCCCTAGATGTGCTGAGAAAGCTGGAATTTCCCTGGCCGCTTGACAAGGCTGTACTACAGCACCATGAGAGATTAGACGGCTCCGGCTATCCCGATGGACTTTCCGGCGAAGGCATGATTCTGGAGGCAAGGATTTTGTGCGTAGCTGATGTTGTGGAATCTATGGTCTCTCATCGGCCTTACCGGCCAGCTCTCGGAACAAAAAAGGCATCAAATGAAATCCTGCAGAATAAAGGCATCCTCTACGACCCCGAAGTGACTGATGCCTGCTCCAAGCTGTCTTCCAACGGTGGCTTTAAGCTAGAGCGGGAATGATAGCCGCAGCAAATTGCCGCTAAACTATAATCTGCAATCCACATCGAAGCACGCCAGGCTCTCGTTTATGTTTTGACAAGTTGTCAGCAGAGCTTTAACATAGGCACGGCAGCTCGCTATGGGAAGCTCTGGCTTAGAGATAACTAAAAATCATGTACGTCGCGTTTTCGCTTTTACCGACGAGGTCGTAGAGCAGTACCCCAACCGCCTGGCAGGAACAGAAGCCTGCCGGGATGCTGCCAACCGGATAAAGAGTGAATTCATCAAGAATTGTGACCCGGGTTCGGTGCAAGTAGAAGGGTTCACCGTCCACCCCAAGAGCTTCTTGAAATACATTCCCGGGCTGGTTATCCTTTACATTATCTCCTCAATTCTCTTATATTTCCAGTTCCCCTTGCCCGCATTTATCGGGTACTCACTGGCAATTTTCGTCTTTTATTCCCAGTTCGTGCGCTACTGGGAGGTACTTGACCCGTTGTTTCCCAAGGCCACCGGATACAACGTCTTCGGAACTATTGAACCGGAGGGGGAGGTAAGGCAGCAGGTGATTGTCAGCACCCATCACGATGCCGCTTACGTCTTTCAACTTATTGCCCGTGTCCCGAAATACTACGCCAGGTTCATCACCGGAGGGATACTGTTTCTGGTGCTCGGTTTCCTTGTTTCTCTGGTAGGGACAATCCTGGCCATTTTCCACATCTCGCTCCCTGGGTGGATATCTCTGGTGTTGATAGCGGGCAGCCTTCTTTTGCTTCCTCTAGCCTTTTTTACCACGGGTCAGGTGTCTCCAGCTGCCGGCGATAACATGGTTGCCGTGGCAATTGCCAACGAGACGGCGAAGCTTTTTCGCGATGCCAGGCAAGCCGGCGCAAATCCACTGCGGCATACACGGCTGATGGTGGCATCTTTTGATGCCGAGGAAGCCGGCCTGCGCGGAGCACGGGCATTTTGCAAGAAGCACGGCGAAGAACTGCTCCGCACCAAGACTTACGTTTTGAATATTGACACGCTACACAAAGTCAAAGACATTAGTTTTCTCAATAAGGATTTGAATGCCTCAGTAAAACTCTCCCATGAGATGGCGCAGGATTGTGTCGATATTGCCAAGTCGTTAGGCTATCCTGCCAAGACTTCTGCCATGCCCTTTGGTGGCGGGAGCACAGATGCGGCTGAATTCGGCAAAATGAGAGTGGAGGCCACCACTCTGGTTGGCATCAGTTTTGATATCAGCCAGTTCCGCGAAGGCCTAGTCTATCATACTCCGAACGACCTATCTAAATATATCGAACCAGAACTGGTCGAAGCCGCCCTCAAAATAGTCCGGGATTACGTACTCAAAAAGGATAGCGAATCCTGTGGTACATGACTGCCCGCTTAGCTGTTTGAAAAGATTAAGCGGGAAAACACAAGGCACAGATTGAAATCTGTGCCTTTCAAATTTCTTGGTAGCGGGGGGATTTGAACTAACGACCTTCGGGTGGGAACTGCTATATTTGGCATGAGGAGAAATGCCAGGGCCCAAGTTCGCCGTGCTCTGGGGCGTTTATGTGCGGGCTGTATTGGGGTGGTTTGGGAAAATAATAGGAATTTTGGGAAATGAATATGATGGCGTCGCCACTGCTTATCACACAGGTATTGACAGCCAGCAATCAGAGGCTTAAAATGGCAGACGGTAGTTGATGTAGGAAATCTAGGCTCAAGGAACCGATAGTTTTAAAGGTAGAATCTGGGTGGTAGAGTCAGATGCCTTCTAACACTGTTCTGGTTACGGCCGTTACATCATCCATCGGCTTTCTCTTAAACAGCACGGTGCTGTTTCTTGTCCTGTCACGGGGAAGGAAGAAATACCACTACCTTTTTGCCGGTTTTCTTTTCATCTGTGCTCTGTGGGACCTCGGCATATCTTTGTCCATGATTAGGAACAGCCATGTTAATGAGCTGGTTATCTATGGCAATGTAATCTGGCAACCGTGCATTTTTATGTTTGCCGTTATCTACCACTTTACCTGCGCCTACCTCAACCAGCCGAGGAAGAAGAGGACCATTTTTATCTGGGCCATTAGTACCATTATCTTTGTTCTTGGCGTCTCTGGCCTGGCGGGCAAGATTGTGGGCGTTTACAATTATAGCTGGGGGAACATCTACCGGCCCGACTCCATGCTCCTTACTGGTAGCCTCATATCGGGCCCCATCTTCTACTTTTTTAGCTTGTCTGCATGCTGGTACCTGTTCCGTGCTTACCAGCGGGAAACCTTGCCATTAAAGAAGCGCCATATATTATACATCCTTATCAGCTTTTTAATAATCCATCTAGCCACGACAAAAATCGCCATACTTTATGGTATTGATAATCCTTGGTTGATGCCCACCTGCATGCTTTTAAACGACATTGCCGCAGCCTTAATCGGAATAGCCATAATAATGTATCGGCTCTTTGACATCACAGTTATTGTAAAAAGGGGAACCATATATTCAGTATTGGTGGCGCTTATCATCTTTATCTTTAGCTGTTCCGAGCACCTTCTGTCTAAGTATCTCGGGGACTTATTAGGTGAGCAACCGATATATATTCACCTTATCTCAATAGCGGTAGTCGTTGGTATCCTCATGCCTGTCAGGCAGAGGCTAGAACGTGCCATCGACCGTTCCTTTGCCAAGAAAAAGCTGGAGTTCTAGCCCTATATCTGATTCGGCCATTTTTCGCCGTT
>JAPLHH010000169.1 GCA_026389735.1 Chloroflexota bacterium
TATTGATAGAGTGGAGATAGGTAATCCGGTAGTAACCTATCGGGTGACGGAGAAGGGATTAGCCCTATTAAGAAGCATAGAAACTATACTGGAAGTGCTTGAGTTCAGGGATGCTGATTTCTAATTAATTTTCAATAAAGGAGGAAGTTGCCTATGCCCGAAAAAAGAATGCTTATAGTAGAATTGGATGTAATAAGGAAGATAGATGAAAACCGCGGTGATATGAGTATTTCGGATTTCATCAACTTTCTTATTGACGGCCAATTGAAGCAGGATGTCAACGGACGAAATAATGACCATATAACTAAAGAAGAGTTTCACCAGTTCGAGCAGGGGATACGGGAACTTTTGCGCAACTTTCTTGAATTCTTCCTCAGCTACGGACTGGAGCTGGGCAAGCAGCCGACGGACAGAGAGCTTGAAAAGCTAAGCCAAAAACTGCGAACTCTGGGTGGCTCTGCCAAGGCTAAAAGCACCTAAAAATCCACAGATTTCCTCCTCGCCTCCTCGCCTCACCCCCTCATTGCAATCTAATAGAACTATCTTCTAGAACACAATCACTTCCCAATTTAGACAAAGCGTGCTATAGGCTTTTTTAAGCTGCTTTACATTAATGGAATGGAGACCGGAAAGCTTGTAGACCGCAACAAGGTTAGTTTTTAGTCTGGGGCTTTATGGTTTTCAGACAAGCTGATAGGCTTTGCCTGTTTGGGATAAGGAAAGGTGTTTGCTGCTGGTAATAATGGTAACCTGGGAACATTTTGATAAAGAACTGCTTCTCCTGAAGGGCAACATGGATAACATCCAGGGCTAACCAAGCAATGGCGGCGAGAAATAGGGTTGTGGAGGGGAAGAGGAGGATAAGAGAAAGGAAGACAAAAGCCAACCAAATTACTCCAGGGTGGCGGACCAGAGCATAAGTGCCAACGGTTATTAACTTTTTGCCAAATCCTCGCTTAGCATAGGTGCTACGAAAAGGAATCTCGATGAATAGGGAATAGACAAGCAGAGGTAGAAAAATTAGCAGTAGGCAGCCACCCAGAGGTTTGGTGAAAATGGGCAGCTGAAGCTTTGCTGGACTAATGCAAACCATAACTATGGCGTAACCCAGAAGGCAGACTGCTGCTATGCCAGCCAATTGCTTAATTACCGATAACTGCTTCAGACTTGCCCAGTCGAAAACATAGGCCATTAGGAAGCCAAGGACGCCAACCAAAATATATATCACGATTTTATTGTAGCTTAGAGTTAAGGCCTGGGCAAGTTGAGTTATTGGCTAGAGTTCAATCTGATAGAACTATCTTCTAGAACATAATCACTTCCCAAGATACACAAGGTGTGCCATAGTATATATGAGCTGATTAGCTTGGGAGGTGTATTTATGTCCAAAATCAGGGAGCTTCTAAAGCAAGGCAGGAATGAAGAGCTATGGCAAATGTGCTGTGGTTTTATCGACCTCGGCCTAGAGCAGTTTATGGATATACAAAAGCGGCTGTTGCTGGAGCAAATTGAGTTGCTGAAAAGCTGTGAGCTGGGCAGAAAGGTGATGCGTGGTGCCATGCCTGAAACTATGGAGGAATTCAGGGAGCAAGTGCCGCTAACCACTTATGCCGATTACTGCCCTGAACTCCTAGAGCAAAGGGAAGACGTGTTGCCGGCAAAGTCGATTATCTGGCAGCGTACATCGGGCAGGTCCGGAGAGTATCCCTTTAAGTGGGTGCCTGTCAGCCATAGAGCTTGGCAGGAGATGGGGTCGGTTGTAGCTGGGGCAGCATTTTTCGCCACCTGTAAGAGAAAAGGAGAAATCGCGATTCGCGATGGTTTCAAGGTGCTATATGCCGTAGCTCCGCCACCCTACACCTTTGGTGTGTTTACGCATATAGCTGCAGAGGAGCTTGGCTTTGAGTTTTTGCCTCCCCTTGATAAAGCAGAAGGAATGTCATTTGAGGACAGAGTTAGAGAAGGCTTCAAGATGGCTTTATCCGAGGGTATAGACGGCTTTTATGGCCTGCCTGGTGTATTGGTGGCTATTGGTGAGCAATTCAGACAGGGCTCAAGTAGCTTAAAGCTTTCAACCTTGTTGTCACGACCAAAGGCGTTACTCAGACTGACTAAGGGCTTAATTAAAAGCAAGTTGGCCCGCCGTACGATGCTGCCTAAAGATTTATGGTCACTAAAAGGTATAACAGCGGCGGGTACAGATGGTGTTGTATACAATAGGAAAATCGAAAACATGTGGGGGAGATATCCGACAAACTTATACGGTGGCACAGAAGCTCTTCTTGTTGCTGTGCAAACCTGGGAGCATGGGGACATGACCTTTGTCCCCAGCATCGACTTTTTGGAATTTATTCCGGAGGCGGAATATTTCAAATGGCAACTTGACCATGGCTATGAACCGAAGACTGTTTTGCTTGATGAGGTGAAAGCCGGTGAGAACTACGAGATAGTTATCACCAATCTTCATGGTGGGGCTATGGTTAGATACAGAGTCGGTGATATGATCAGAATAACGGCGCTGAGAAACGAGAAGTTGGGCATTGACATTCCGCAGATGGCTTTTGAGCGACGAGCTGATGAACTCATTGATATTGCCGGTTTCACCCGGTTGACCGAAAGGGTAATATGGCAGGCAATAGAAAATACTGATATTCCTTATCAGGATTGGACAGTGCGTAAGGAGACTGTGGGAGAAAGGCCGGTGCTGCACCTCTATCTTGAGCTTAAAGATGGTTATATTGCCAGCGAGAAAGGCATGGCAACGGCAGTGCATGAACAGCTCAAGAGGCTGGATGGCGACTATGCTGATTTAGAAGGAATCCTCGGCTTGAAGCCGCTTGAGGTTACATTGCTTGCTAAAGGTACATTCAAAGTTAATATGGCGGCGCTGCAAAATGAAGTTGCTGATATGGCTCATTTAAAGCCACCTCATATAAACCCTTCGGATAAAGTGCTCTCTTGGTTGGGAGCCAAGGTGAAAGCTGTGCCTGAGGTAGAAGTTGCGGCTGAAGCTAAACCTGAGGCTGTAGCCAGGCGCAGGCGATAGAATAAATTTTGCCCGAGAGATTCATGAAGGCGGTTGCTTTAAGTAACCGCCTTTGCTTTGATTAACTAGCTATACCTAAGATTTGATAGGCATAGCCCTTCAGGTCTGTGCCTACATTTCTCGTGAATAGCAACATGTAAGTGCCAGGCTTTGGCCCGGCCATGGCGACCTTAAAAGGTCGCGCTTCATTTATGTGTAGGACTTTAGTACTCCGGGTCTTTAGTGCTTTAGTAGCTATTGACAACAGTAGCTCTTGACAACCTTTAAAGCTAGAGACATAATTAGGCAAGCTAATAGATGCGAGGCTTTTAGTGAACATCTTTACATTGATTCCATTCCTCAGCTTTATCACTTCTGGCGTTTTGTGTGGCGTCGTTTGGTCTCAGCGTCCACTGCTAAGGACACACACACTCTTAGGTAGTATGCTTGCTTTCGTTACGATATGGGCCTTCAGTTCCTTCGTCCTACATGCCGATTTCTTCCCTGAGCAGGCAGTTTGGTGGTATGCCTGTCTCTGGGTATGTGCAATAGGAGCGTCAACCACTTATTACCACTTCAGCCGAACTTTTGTCGGCAAGCCAGCAGGCATAGGCATATATTTGGGTTATGGTGTCCTACTACTGGTAAGTATCTTAACTGTCTCAGGTTACTATATTAAAACTGTTTATACCATTGGTGGCCTGATATATACTGAGGAGAATATGGTTGTACGTGGATTGTTGTTAGTCACAGCTCTCTCTTTGGCGGGAGGTGTTTTTTTTAATTTTGTGAAGCGCTATAGACTTGTGACCGATCCGCTGACTCGAAATCAACTTGGCTATTTAATGGTTAGTGTGCTGGTTGTCACGCTCTTTGGTTTAAGCAACCTTTCCCCTACTTTGAAAGCTTATCCTCTCGACCAATTAGGTATGCTGCTAGGTTGTGCTATCATAGCATACGCTATTTCAAGATACCAGTTATTAGATATAAGATTGGCTCTCCGCCGTGGGTTATCATGGCTGGGGTTAGTCGTTGTCGGGGGTGGTGTTTATCTCGCTTTGTACTTTTTGACTCGTTTGGTGCTTAACCTTGAGCCGGAAACTAATGCCCTGGCTCCAGCTATATTAGCAGCAGCTGCGTCGTTTGCGGTTATTTATCTGCTGCGAGATTTCTTTAATATAGGAGTAGATCGACTTTTCTACAGGGAGAGCTATTACCATCGCCAGAAGTTATACGACTTTGTTAAGCAGAAATTAATCGGCATTTTCGGCTTGGAGGAACTAGGTACCGGGTTGCTACCCCTGCTTAGCAGGGGCTTAGATTGCCAGCGGGCATATTTGTTGCTTCCAGAAAGCAGCAATAGTGGTGATTTTGTTGTCGAGTTTTCTGAACCCAAAAAGGAGAACGCTCCGCCAGTGAGATTAAGGCAGGACAATCCCGTTTTGGAATGGCTGAAACGAGAGAATAGATACCTGCTTAAAGAAAGTTTGGATATCATGCCTGAGTTTAGAGGCATGTGGGCTGAAGAAAGTGACGGGCTAAAAGCTCTGGACGTGGAATTATTATTCCCTTTAGTTAGCCGGGGTTCCTTGATCGCCATATTGGCGTTAGGCAAAAAGGAATCTGGCAGGTACTCGCTTGATGATATCAATTTAGTTGAAAGCATTGCCAACCAAACAGCGGTTAGTTTGGACAAGGAATATCTTCAGGAGCAGCTCAGAAACCGGGAGCAAGAACTGGCTCTGATTAACCGGCTGGCCACAGTCATTACTTCCAGTTTAAACATACGAGAGGTATACGGTGCCTTTATCGCTGAACTTAAAGAGGTGATTGATGTCGACTGGGCGACGATTGCCCTGATAGAAGGTGACGAACTTCATTTCGAGGTTTTGTCCACAGAGGTGGGCTCAGCCTGGCAAGCGGGGGAAAAGATACCACTTGAAGGCACAGGTACTGAATGGGTAGCTAAACGCAAAAAGGTTTTGGTTGAGCCCGACCTGGCGAAAAACAGGAGGTTTTGGACCGGCGAAAATCACTTGAAGTACGGGATTAGGTCAATCGTTTACCTGCCGCTGGTGGTGAAAGGGGAGGCTATAGGGAGCTTGATTGTCGCCAGTCGTCGGCCGAATGCTTACACTCACGGTCAGGTTCACCTCCTAGAACGCCTAGCCTCTCAGATTGCTATACCGGTTGAAAATAGTCGGCTTTATGCTAAAGCTGAGCAGAGGGCTCGTGTGGACGAACTCACTGGTTTGTTCAACCGCCGCCATTTTGATGAGCGTCTAGGCGAAGAGATTGACCGGCATTCTCGCTATGGCGGCATGCTGTCTCTAATCTTTCTCGACCTCGATTTCTTCAAAGCTTACAATGACAAGCACGGACATATAGCTGGTGATAAGGTATTGGCTCGAATCGGGCAGTTGATAGAGAAGTCGATAAGGAACATCGATATTGCTTTTCGCTATGGTGGTGATGAGTTTGCCGTTCTTTTACCTCAATCAGAGGCCGATGACGCCTTTCTTGTAGCCGAACGAGTTCGGGGAAAGATTGCTACCGAAATGCGCAATAAAAAATTCAGGATAACCGCCAGCCTCGGCTTAGCTTCCTGGCCCAGCGATGGAGTAACGCCTGACGAACTCATTAATGCTGCTGATAGGGCACTTTATTACATTAAGCAGACTGGAGGCAATCGGACATGTGTCGCATCTAAGATGCTGCCTTCTTTGACTGAGACGGCTGAGATGAGCGTAGCTACCGAAAAGGAGGCTTCGAGCATTATATATGCCTTAGCAGCAACCATTGAAGCTAGAGACCCGTTTACATATGGCCATTCAAGGAAGGTGAGCAGTTATGCTGTAGCTCTGGCTGAGGCTATTGGTTTGCCCTCAGAAAAAGTGGCTGTAATCAGCACTGCAGCTTTGCTTCATGACATCGGCAAAATAGGCATCCCCGACGAAGTGCTCAACAAAGTTGGAAAACTTGAAGCTGAGGCATGGGAATTGATTCGTGGTCATCCTAAGTTATCAGCAACTATAGTTGGTCATGTGATCAGTTTAGTTTCTTGCTTGCCAGCTATTCTTCATCATCATGAACGATGGGATGGCACTGGTTATCCATCAGGGTTAAAAGGTGAGGCTATTCCTATCGAAGCTCGCATTTTGGCGATAGCTGATGCCTTCGATGCTATGACTTCATCTCGCCCGTATCGTGAGCCTCTGTCCTATAAGAAGGTGCTGGATGAGCTAAAGCGATGCTCCGGCACTCAGTTTGACCCGAAGCTAGTTGAAGCTTTTCTACCTATCGCTCTGTCTACGGCTCCGGAAGAGATAGGGGCAGTGGAAGACTCCGGGAGTTCAAAGTCAGACTCATAGTATTTGCCTTTTCTCACCAATGCCCGCTCCCGTGGAGAAACCCTAATATCTAAATCCCAAACAAATTCAAAATTCAAATTTCCAAATTGCGTGCTTAAGATTGCTATTTTTTAATCAGGGCGCATATATTCCGGGAGAAAAACTTGAGCGGGAAGCGGTAAGATTTCTCTGGGAACATGCTGTGGACTTTAAATCCAGCTTCGGTTAGCAGTTTGCGGAGCTCTGGATAAGAAAAGAGGTGGTAATAGCGGCAAAGGATTTTACCCCTTGATTTCCAGGGTACATTTACCTCTTTGCCTTTTAGCCAGAAGCCTGGTTGCCATCTGTTCCATACGGTGACGAAGGCTTCGCCTCCGGGCTTCAGGACACGCCCGAGTTCTTGGAAAGCCTTCTGTCTTTGTTTGTCTCCCTGGATGTGGTGGTAAGTGGCTACTGCTATTGCCCAGTCGAAGGTGTTATCAGGATATGGTAGGGAAGTGGCATCAGCTACTGCCAGTTTGACTTCGAATTTGAACTTGGTGGCATATTTCCGTGCCAGTTTGACCATCTGTGTAGAGAAGTCCACCCCCCATAGCTCGAAGTTGTCTTTGAAGGGC
Source organism: Chloroflexota bacterium (assembly GCA_026389735.1). The sequence continues at coordinate 6,993 of JAPLHH010000169.1, forward strand.
AGGAAGTCTGGTCCATGAGCACAACCGACATTCAGGAGCTTGCCCCTGTGCCATCTGCTCGCCATCTCCTCAAGCTCTTTAGTGAAGCGAGACCAATGTCTGAGCCGGTACCAGCTCTCGGCTATCTCATCGAAGACCTCCTTGTTTGTTGTCATAGCTACGAATTTGGTAAACTTTGTTATGGCATGCTCTGTAGTTGCGAGTCTTTAGCCTTGCTTAACCCCGACCCTAGAGCGACCTTAAAAGGTTGCAGCTGCATTGGCTGGTGGTTAATGAGCCTAAAAGGCTTCTTACATGTTTAAGGAAAGCATAAAATGAGAAAAATTTCAAGAACCATATCCGGGGTGACCCCGGTGGCTATCATGGGCAAGCCAATAGGCTGTCCTGGCGAATGCATTTATTGTCCCACTTTTCCCGACGCACCCAAGAGCTATACCTCGGAATCGCCGGCAGTGCTCAGGGCTAAGCTGTGCAATTATAAGCCCAGAAGACAGGTTGAGGAAAGGTTGAGGATTCTTTCAGACATGGGGCATCCGGCCGACAAGGTGGAACTCATCGTTATGGGGGGCACTTTCCTGGCCTATCCTGAGGAGTATCAATATCAATTCATAAAGGATTGTTATGATGGCTTAAATGGCAGCGAGTCTCCCAGTCTGGAGGCAGCCAAGCAGATGAATGAGACTGCCGAATATAGATGTGTGGGGCTGTGCATTGAAACCAGACCCGATTGGTGCCGAGAAGAAGAGGTCAGAAGGATGCTGGAATTCGGCACTACTAGGGTAGAGTTAGGAGTGCAGACACTGGACGATGACATCTATCGGCTGGTCAAACGAGGGCATACTGTGGCTGAAGTGGTTAGGGCTACCAAGTTACTGAAGGATTACGGTTTCAAGGTCTATTATCACTGGATGCCGGGATTGCCTGGTTCAACTTCAGAGCACGACTTGGAGTTGTCTCGGGAGCTTTTCGATAATGACGATTTCAGGCCTGATGGACTCAAACTTTATCCGACTCTGGTTGTCGCTGGCACCGAGCTTGAGACATGGTACAGAGACGACCGCTATCAGCCTTATCCGATGGATGAGATGGCGGATTTGATGATAGACATTAAAACTCTGGTTCCTGGCTATGCCAGGATCCCCCGGGTGATGCGTGACATTCCCAGTAAATTCATCGTTGCTGGCTGTAAAGATTTAGCTTTGAGGAGTGCGCTGAAGAAGCGTATGGAGGGGATTGGCGTTCGGTGTAACTGCATCCGCTGCCGGGAATATGGGCATCGCTTAAGGGATGGCTGGAAAATCGGCGAGCCGAATCTGAGGAGACGGGATTATGAGGCATCTGGCGGAAAGGAAGTGTTTCTTTCCTTTGAAGACGAGGGGGAGACCCTGTTTGGTCTGCTGCGTATGAGGGTCGGTTCTTCCGCGGTTGGCGATGGAGACTTAGCTATGGTCAGGGAACTCCATGTCTTTGGCTCCGAAGTTCCTCTAGGGGAACAGCGGGCTGGGGCAGCTCAGCATAGAGGTCTGGGTGCGGAGTTGCTCAAGGAAGCTGAAAGGATTGCCCGTGACGAATTTCAAGCTCGGAAGATAGCCGTCATCAGTGGTGTTGGTGCCAGGGAATATTTCCGTTCTGAGTGTGGCTATGAGCTGGATGGCGCCTATATGGTCAAGGAATTATAGGTAGTGACTTCAATTCATAATACCTTGTATAGATGGCAGGAGACGAAGTGGCTCTGACTTACCTCGGACAGCTCGGGTTCTTCTTGACTACAGATCGGTAGTACCCGATGGCATCTGGGGTGGAAGTGGCAGCCGGTTGGTGGGTTGAGGGGTGAAGGGACATCGCCACGCAATAATATTCTGTCCTTGTCTTTTGGCTTGAAACTGGGGATCGCTGAAAGCAGCGCTTCGGTGTAGGGGTGGAGAGGATTGTCGAAGGTTTCTTTCTTGTCGGCTAACTCAACGATTTTTCCTAAATACATTACGGCTACCCTGTGCGCCATGTGCTTTATCACTGACAAGTCGTGGGCGATAAACAAATAGGCCAGCCCGAACTCTTCTTGAATGTCCATCATCAGATTTAGAATCTGAGCTTGTATGGATACGTCTAGGGCGCTCACTGGTTCATCGGCAATGATGAGCTTTGGGTTCATGGCTAGGGCACGAGCGATGCCGATACGCTGTTTTTGACCGCCGCTGAACTCATGTGGATACAGATTAGCCTGCCTGGCTTCAAGCCCAACTTGCTCCATTAACTCTACCACCCTGTCCATTCGTTTCTTTTCATCGCCAATATTATGGATAATCAGGGGTTCGCAGATAGAATCACCGGCGGTCATTCTTGGGTCGAGAGAGGCATCGGGGTCTTGGAATATTATTTGGATTTCCTTTCTTAATTCCCTGAGCCCCTTTTTGTCCAGCTTGGTAACATCGGTTCCTTTATACAGGATTTCTCCGCTGGTTGGCTCCTCCAGCCTGGGGATTGTTCTGCCCAAGGTTGATTTGCCGCATCCTGATTCCCCAACTAAGCCGATGATTTCTTTTTCACTTATGTCGAAGGTCACTCCGTCTACAGCTTTTATATCTCCGATATTATGGGAGAATAATCCAGCAGTCACCGGATAATATTTTTTGAGATTTCTTATTTGTAACAGTTTGTGATTTAGCATTTGACGGTTTAATTGTCACCCTGAACGAAGTGAAGGGTCTCTAGATTCTTCGCTTCGCTCAGAATGACGGAAGTGAAGAACTCAGAACGACGGGAGGGGTTGTTTAAATTATCTCGCATTTGTTTCATGTGTACAAATGGCAGCTTACCTTGTGTTCTTTGAAAGTGATAATTTCTGGCGGTTCTTGCTGTTTGCAGATCTTCATTGCCTTGGGGCATCTGGGGTGGAAGGCACAACCTTGAGGCATTTCGAGGGGGTTGGGTGTTGTTCCAGGAATTGATACCAGCCTGTCTGCAGTTTTGGAGACATCGGGCAGACATTCGATTAAACCGGAAGTGTATGGATGTTTCGGATTACTGATTATCTCGGAGACCGGTGCTGTCTCGACATCTTTACCCCCGTACATGACCACGGCTCGGTCTCCTATTTCAGCCACCACTGCTAGGTCGTGGGTTATGAAGATGGTAGACATTTGTCTCCTGGCCTTTAGCTCGCGAAATATGTCTAGTATTTGAGCCTTTATGGTTACATCTACGGCGGTGGTTGGTTCGTCAGCGATGAGGATTTGCGGGTCGCAGGACAGGCTCATAGCTATCAGTACCCTCTGTTTCATACCGCCAGATAACTGGTGGGGATAGTAGCTCATCACTCTTTCCGCTGAGGGTATACCCATTTCGTTGAGCAGGATTATCGCCTTGTCTCTAGCCTTGCTGTAATCCACTGGCAGGTGAAGCTTTATTTGTTCTGTTATCTGGTCACCTATAGTCAATACCGGGTTCAAGGCAGATTGTGCTTCCTGGAAGACTATAGCGATATCTTTACCTCTAATCTGCCTCAGTTGCTTTGAGGAACATTCAGCTAGGTCCAAGCTGTGGTAGCTTATTTGACCATCTACTATTTTCCCTGGCGGGCTATCGAATAAGCGCAAAATAGATAGGGCTGTCACTGTCTTGCCGCAGCCAGATTCACCGACGAGGCAGAGGCATTCACCGCGCCTGAGCTCAAAGTTAACGCCATCCACCGCTTTGACTATACCACGGCGGGTGAAGAAGTAAGTCTTCAGATTGATGACCTTTAAAATGGCATTGTTCATGGCGTCTATACATTGCTCTTGGGGTCGAAGGCGTCTCTCAGTCCATCGCCCAAAAAGTTAAAAGCGAGAACTGTTAGAAAAAGCATGATCCCTGGCTCCACAGCCACCCACCAGGCGGTGTTGAGGCTAGTTTGGCCGGCTTCCAAGATTATCCCCCAGCTAGACACTGTGGGATCGCCCAAACCTATAAAACTCAAAGCAGCTTCAGCTAAAATTACCCCTGGGATAGATAATGTGGCTATGATTATAATGAGGCTGATGACATTGGGTATGAGGTGACGGAAGATGACTCTGTTATCGCTGGCGCCTAAGGCTTTAGCGGCAATGACGAATTCTCGTGTCCTTAGCGATAAAGCTTCGCTTCTAATCAACCTGGCAGTGCCTGTCCAGCCGGTCAGTCCTATTGCCAGCACTATGAAAACCAGACTTGGGCCAAAAATGAAAACTATGAGCACCAGCAACAGGAAGAAGGGGAAGGTCATCATAACGTCAGTGAATCTCATCAAGGCGTTGTCTGCCCAGCCGCCTAGATAAGCTGACAGGACTCCGATAATCGTTCCCAGGATTATGGCTATGCCGGTAGCAATTAATCCCACAAGTAGAGATACCCTGGCTCCAGAGACTATCATCGCCAGCATGTCGCGTCCTTTGCTATCTGTGCCCAGTGGATGCTGCCAGGTTCCAGGGATTTCTTTCGTAGTAAATTCATCGGTCTCTATGTTATAGACGGATTGCTCAATGGTGAAGCCTACGGGTGGCATGTTTTTTTCTTCGAAATTGACCGCCGTCGGGTCCAAGGTAAAGAAGGGACCGATTACAGCCAACAAAACCAAGAAGATTATGAAGGCCAGGCCAAAGACGGCTAGCTTGTTTCTTTGTGTCCTTTGCCAGTAATAGTTAATCAGCCGTGCGTTGCTGTACAAAGGTCGGCTAATTCTTCTAACTATATCTCGTAGCCTTTCAGTCATATCTTATCCTTGGGTCAAGGTAAGTATAGGTAACGTCGGTCACCAAGTTGACCAGGAGCACTATAAATGTCCCGATAATGGTTACAGCTACTACTACAGGATAATCGTTGGCAAAGATGGCGTTGAATGATATTTGCCCCAGTCCGGGTATGCCGAAGATGATTTCAGTGAGATAAGCTCCGCCGAAAACGATGCTGCCTAAATCGAACATAATTATGGTGACGAGGGGCAGTAGAGCATTTCTAAAGACGTGTTTGCCGATGACGGTTCGCTCGGGCAGCCCCTTGGCTCGAGCGGTGGTGACAAACGCCTTTCTCAAGTTATCCAGCATGGCCGACCTGGTATATCTGACATAACCAGCTAGCATACCTGTGCCCAAGGTTATGACAGGCAGCACCAGCGCTTTTAGATTGTCAAGGGAGAACAAGGGTAAGGTGGTGTCATAGTAAGTCTTGAACAATCCCAGTTTCACCGAGAAGACTAAGATTAGCATGATGCCGAGCCAGAAGTTGGGTATAGATATGCCGATAAAGGAGAAAAAGGTGAAAACATAATCTGTCTTGGTATATTGCTTAACCGCGGAGTAAATGCCGATTAACATGCCAAGAAAAGCAGCAAAGAGGCTGCTCAATAGTATGAGTTGAAAGGAATAAATCCAGTGGGTTTTGATTAGCTCAATTACCGGCATTGAGGTACTGAAAGACCATCCCAAGTTCCCTCGGAACAGGTTGCCCATATAGTTCACATATTGCTCGTAGATAGGCTTGTCCAGGCCATACCGTGCCTCAATGGCAGATATTACTTGTGCTGGGTCTTGTCCTCTGGCAGCTATGTTGGCGAGATATTTGTCTGCTGGCGAACTAGGGCCAACTCTGACCAGGATGAAAGTGATGGTTAATATACCCCAGGCGATAATTACCGAGTAGATGAGCCGTTTAATGATGTAATCTCTGAGCCAGCTTTTCCCCATGATTGCGAAAGACCAGTGGATTGGTCGTTACTAAAGGATATTCACGACCTTTAGGGTAAGTCTCATTTTATAGGTTCAAAATACCACAGGTGGTAGTTATAGCCCATATTTATGCCCGGCTCTATTCCCATGACATTTTTCTGGAAGCCGACGTTGGCTCTGTGGAAAATTAAGAAATCGACAGGCTGCTCCTCAGACAGAACTCGTGACAGTTCGGCGTAGATTTGCTTTCTCACCTCTTTGTCTAGTGCCTCTTTTGATCTGGCTCGATTGAATAACTTGTCAACTTCGGGATTTGAGTAGCCCATCAAGTTAAGGCCACCCTGGGTGGCAAAGAAGACGTGACTTCCGGATGGGGCTAGTAAATCCGTACCGAACCCCATTATAATCAAGTCCCATGGTTCCTGACTGACCGCATCAGGGCCATTATTATATGCCGGTTCCTGTTTCGACTTTGGCGCAGTGTTCATCACGTACTGCCTCAAAAGGGTTGCCCAGGGCACCAGCTTAATTTCAGTTTCTATTCCCAGATCCAGCAACTCTTTCCGCACAAAGAAAGCCATGTCTTCAGCCGGCTTGCTCCCTGTGTTCACTGCTAAGATTAAGTGGAGGGTACTACCATCTTTATTAGTGACCGTTATAGCCCCATCATCCTTCCTAGTCCCATAGCCTTCCTGATAAAGGAATTCAGCAGCTTTCTGTTTGTCGTAGAAGGTTCCAACCCCGTATTTGGCGACGCCCTCATCCGTGTACCATGGAGAGGTCGCTGGGATAAAGCTGAAAGCCGGCTCAGCAAAGCCGAGCAGGACTGCCTGGCTAATCGTTTGCTTGCTTATTGCCATCGATAGGGCTTGTCTGACCGTTTTATCCTTGAGCCCCTCCCAGCCATTAGCCCGCTGATTGTAAGCCACCAGTGTATAGCCACTAGTAGGAACGGTATATACTTTAATATTTGGTAGACTCCTGAACCTATTTACCTCGGCTGGCTCAATTCCAGTTTCCGTTATGTCCCCCGCTTCCAGAGCCGCTTGTCTCGTGGCCGGAGTGCCGAAGAGCTTGATGGTATACTGTTCAAAGTAGGGGGCACCAACATCTTTGCCCAGATAGTACTCAGTATTTCGCTCCACTACAAACCTATCATTCCTGATCCATTCTTTAAAGCGGTAAGGCCCCAGGTTTCCCGTATAGGTGAGGTTGTTGAACTCTGGGGCTTCGGTAAAGGCTTTGACATCGCCCTCGTATTTGGTGGCGATATTCTTGGGGTAGGGAATCAGGTTGTAAATTCTGTAGATAAACTCAGGATAAACTGTCTGGCGAGTTATGGTGAAGGTGGTTGTATTCACTGCTTGCGGTGCAACAAAAGCAGTTTTGCCATCCATTTCTTCCTGCCAATCGCTCTTGTAATTGTAGTTCAGCCAGTCGGAGAACATAAGGTTTTTCATGGTATACACATAATCCTCAGCGGTGACCGGCGAGCTATCGCTCCATTTGAGGTCATCCCTGATGGTGATGGTATAAACCAAGCCATCTGGTGATACCTCTACATCTTTGGCCAAGCAGCGCAACTGAATGTTAAGCTGGTTATCGTAAGTTGCTAACGAGTCCAAAGTGTGGCCGGCATAGCTGAAAGAACTAGCATCAGCAGCCAAAATCCAGTTCAATGTCTCGGCATCGCCGCCTGATTCTCCATCTATAAAGTTACCTCTGACTGCGACGCCTTTTTCTTCTTTAATCTCGCCTTTGGCGCAACCTGCGGTCAAGATAATCAGTGCCATACTCAGGGCTAAAAAGATTCCGAATTTTCTCATATGTTTACCTTTCTAGATTTTATTGGCTTATTTCGGCTATCGTCTGCTCTTCGTTTCGTTTGCTGCTTCATTGCCTTGCTTGACTTGAAGCGATTGAGATTAAGGAAACCTTTGCTTGACATAAGATATCTACTTCTAAACGAAGCTTGCCTTTAACTGAAGGATCACCTCATCTACACTGTCTGGGGTTTCTGAGGCAATACGCTTGATAGCTTCGTCAACCTTCTGATGCTTATGAGCGTCGTAAAGGTCGTCCAGTTTCTCATAATAGCCAGCTCTTCTGCCCAGCCTGAAATTAAGCCTTTCCTGGGGTGGTAATGCTAGATAGCTGTTTATCGTAGCCAGACATGCCGGCTTGGCTTCTGGGAATTTACCTTCTACTTCTGGTAGGAGATTCAATATATGGTCGCTCTTAAGCTCGCTGGTGACTTCGAGCTTTTCGATGAGCTTGCCTATTTCTTCTACTACCTCGTCTTCTGTTTGGAGTTCAAAATCGCCGGCTTCTACTTTTGACCATAAAGGCATGTCCTGGCGGACATATAGGGTGCGTAACCTGATATAATCGGGGTCAATCTCATTAAGAACCGTGGCTGTGCCGAGAACGTGGTCCGATGACATTTTCCTGCCACCAAGTCCGGGCATCACATATTCACATAATGAAATGCCAGCTCCTTTTACCTTCTCGCCGCCTGCGATATGTTCCTCAGCAGTGACTCCTTTTTCCATATAACTGAGCACAAGATTAGAGCCGCTTTCCATCCCGATGTGTAATCGGGAAAGCCCGGCATCTTTGAGCTCTTTCAATTCCTCTAGCGACTTCTTGGCGGCAGTTTTTGAACGGGTGTAAGAAGTTATCCTTTTCAGTTCGGGGAAAGCTTGCTTTAGGAAGGATACTACTCTGGCTAAGTCAGGTGTCCTCATTATTAGCGTGTTGGCGTCCTGAAGAAATGCAGACTCACCACCTGCCCACAGCCATAGAGCGACATTGCGGATGCTGGCATTATGTTGATATCCGTTACAAATTGTTGCCGCCACATCCCTGAGTCGATCGCCATAGCCCATTCTCCAGCTAAGCTCCTTTATCTCGTCGGAGATGGCTTTGGCTGTTTCTATATCCTTGATTATATCTTCAGCCGGTCTAAGTTCGAATTTTTGTCCTTTATAGACGGGACAGAATTGGCATCGGTTCCATGGACAGTTTCTAGTTGCCCTTATTAATAATGAATAGGCTTCACTAGGTGGTCTTATTGGCCCTAGCTCAAAAGAATAATCGGCTAATTTCTGTTTGGCGATTCCGTAATTTAAGTCCATAATTTTTGCTTCTGTTTATTTTAAACTTTACGGGACGAAATTTCCAATAATAGACTCTTAGTTTATGAAATGCTAATATTTGATAAATTGGAAGCAGGTATTTCCATTTCAGTACTAAGATAATCCAAATGGTTAACCTCAACGAAGTCGAAGTAGTTTCTTTTGATGTCGAAGGTACTCTGGTAACTCCAGACTTTAGCTATGCTGTCTGGTTCGAAGCCATTCCTGAACACTATGCTGAGAGGAATTGTATAGATTTTGAACAGGCCAGAAAGATTGTGGAAGAGGAATACGGGAAAGTAGGTGACCAGAGGTTGGAATGGTATGATGTGCGATATTGGTTTGATAAGCTTGGTTTAGGCATTCCTGACCCAGTTATGGAAAAATGTAGCAGCAGAGTTTGCTATTATCCTGAAGTCAAAGAGGTGCTGGCGTCTTTAAGTGGCAAATACAAACTTATTGTGTCCTCCGGATCAACGCAAGATTTTCTGCATCATCTTCTTCAGGGCATTGAGCCTTACTTCACCAGGATTTTTTCCTCACTCACAGATTACAAGCAGCTGAAGACATCCGAATTTTACTTGAAAATGTGTCAGGCTATGGGGGTTAAGCCTGGACAGGTAGTTCATGTTGGCGATAACTGGCAATTTGATTTTGTCGCCCCAAGGGAGGTAGGTATCCAAGCTTTCTACCTTGATAGGAAGCGACAAACGAAGTGTAGGAGATCCTTGACTAACTTGGTTGAGTTGACAGACCAATTAACGGATTAGCGTAGATTGGGATTTCTCCCTGCAGAATTGTCACTTACGTGTGACTGGGCACAGTTGGGCAAGCCTCTAAATTTCATAGCCTTTCCACTTTAACTTGAGGGAGAAGTCTTTCTACGTCCTCTAGGCGGCAGAGCTCGGTACCTGGGGTTAAGGTGGCTGCTGTTCCTGCTGCTGCTGCCCAGCGAGAGGCTTCCTCAATCTCATGCCCCTGACTTAGTTTTAGCACCAGCCCGGCGATAGTCGAGTCACCGGCACCTACAGTGCTACGAACCTCTACTTGAGGCGATATTACCTTTAGAATCTTTTCCCCGTTGGCGACTATGAGCCCATCCTTGCCTCGGGAAATTGCCGCAACCTCGATGCCTTGGATAATTAGAGCCTTCACCGCCTCAATAATTGCTGCTTCATCTCTTAAGTGTATTTCGAGCAACTCCTCGGCTTCATGCACGTTTGGTTTAATAACATTTGGTTTAGCCCTTATTCCCCCTTTCAGCCATTTATTATCCGAATCGAGCACGGTTTTTATGCCGCTCTTTCGAGCCCCCTTTATTAGTTGTCGGTAGATGTCATCAGGTACTCCAGGGGGAACACTGCCGGCGAAGACAAGGAAATCAGGTTTTGGTTTGATGCGTGTTATTTTGTCTATTAACTTTCCGAGTTCGTCTCTGGAAATGTGTGGCCCTGGAGCGTCAATTCTAGTTTGGCGGCGAGTTTTCAAATCAGTGATGATAAAGTTGCTCCTTATTTCGCCCTTAATGGGGGTGAAGTCGAAGGGGACCTCATGTTGCTTAAGGAGGTGCTTTAGTGTTTCGCCGTCAATGCCGCCGATAAAACCGTAGGCAACAGTCTCACCACCTAGTTCGTGAATGACCCTGGAGACATTGATTCCCTTGCCGCCGGGATCTCGGCGCAAGCTAGTCCACCGATTGGCTTCGTCTACCACCAACTCCTCTACGGTAACTGTTCTGTCCAAGCTCGGATTCAAAGTCACCGTGGCAATCATCTTATCTTTTCCACTTTCAGTAGATTGGTGCTGCCGGAGACGCCTATAGGCACACCTCCGGTGATAACAACCAGGTCACCATCCTGAGCTAATCCAGTTCGTTTGGCTACTCTAGCGCCTCGGGTGAATAACATGGCTATTTTTGAAGGTTCGGGGATTTGAAAGGCGCGTACTCCCCAGGATAGTGACAATTGCCTCTGGGTTACTTGACTAGGGGTGATAGCTAAAATTGGCACTTTTGGGCGATACTTAGCGACACGTCGTGCAGTGCTTCCTGATGAAGTGAAGGCAATGATCGCTGCTGCCCCCAGTTGATGGGCAGTATGACAGGCAGCGTAACTGATGGCATCGTCAGTTTGAGGTTGGAGGTCTTTGCCTTTGTTGGTCAGAATCTCCTCGTACGGTAAAGCTGTCTCTGCCTCTAAAGCAATTTGCGACATCATAGACACGGCTTCTACCGGGTAGCTACCAACAGCGGTTTCTTCTGACAGCATTAGAGCATCAGCGCCATCGAAGATGGCGTTGGCTACATCGGTGACCTCAGCTCGGGTAGGTCGTGGTGCATTTACCATTGACTCTAGCATCTGAGTAGCTACAATAACCGGTTTCCCAAGGCGGTTGCACTTCTGAATGATTTCCTTTTGAACTATGGGCATCCTTTGTATGGGAAGCTCAATACCAAGGTCGCCACGAGCGACCATAGCGCCGTCAGCGGCTTCCAGTATTTCATCTAGGTTATCCAGAGCTTCGCGCCTCTCAATCTTTGCGATAAGAGCTGTGGTCTTTTTCTTTTTCTGGAGGAATTTTCTTACCTTGATAACATCGTTGGCTTCTCTAATGAAAGATAAAGCTATGAAATCTACATTATTTTTCAATCCAAACAGGAGGTGATTCCAGTCCTCCTCTGTGATTGTGGGGGCGTCCCAGGTTATGCCGGGGATATTTATACCCTTATCCTCACCAAGCTTGCCGCCAGTTACTACCTGGCAACTGACTTCAGTTTTGCTTGTGGCTGCTACTTTTAGCTCTATGGCGCCATCATCGAGGAAAATCATGTCGCCGGGTTTGACGATGCTTGGCAGGTAGGGCAAGCCTACGGATACTCTGTGTTCGTCTCCTAGAATTTCTCTCGTGGTGAGGATGAAATCGGCATTTTCTTTAAGTTCGATGCTGCCTCTCTTAAGCTTGCCGGTTCTATTTTTCGGTCCGGGCAGGTCTTGCATTATAGCTAGTGGCAGGCCGGCTTGCTTAGCTGCTTGTCGAAGAGTTCTTATGTAGCTCGCGTGCTCCTTATGAGTGCCGTGGGAGAAGTTGATTCTAGCTACATCCATGCCAACTTGAAGTAGCTCTTTTATCATTGGGGCTGAGCTGGTACTCGGCCCGATAGTGCAGACTATTTTTGTCCTACGGTATGGATTATGTGTGATATCGAGAGACATTCTACCTCTTCAGTACTTCATATACCAGTTCTCTGGGACCACAGCTAACTCATGAGCCTCAATGCCAAGTTTGCGATACCAGGGAACTGCATATTTTGTAGCTATCTCGGCCAGCTCCTTCAGTCTGTCAGCCGCAGTTGTTGATAAGAATTTTACTCGTTCCTTCTTGTCTGTAAAATGTATAGCTTCTTGCCAGATAGCGCGGCCGCCAAGGAATCCAGAAGCACCTGTCTGGCAAGCGATTTCCACTTCCTTTCGAAATGTTTCATAATCCACGCCCGCGCTTAAGATAACCCAGGGCACCTGGGAAGCCTCGTCCAACTGTCGGCAGAACTGGAGAAGTTTTGCCCTGCTTGTTTCATACTTCAGGTCGGCAGGAAATTCTGCTTTAAGTACGTCAATTGGCAAAGACGTAATCTGGCGGGCGGTTTCAATCACCAAACTCGGTTTCCGAGCAGCGAATTCGGGTGTTCCGGCATCTTCTCCCTTTGTTGGATAGGTTTTTGGTTCAACAAGGAAAGGGACGTCATACTTCAGGCATTCTTCTGCCACCGTCTGTATTGTTTTTAATTGGCTATTGGCAATTTCAGTCAAATCGGGTCGGTAATAGACCAGGAGCTTGACTGCCGAGGTACCCATGCGCTTGATTTTTTCTATGCTCCAGCCATCGAGTAAGGTAGTTATTCGTCCTTGTGGGGCACTTTTGTAGCCAGTAGCTTCGATGCTGACCAGCAACCCAGTATGCCCGGGAAGGGCTCCTCCAGAGATGCACTGGGCGGCACCGTAATTAGGGTCTAGCAAAACGGCACTGGTGTGGGGGGCTAAAGCAGCGCATAGTTCCAGCTTGTGTTCCACCATCTCCTGGTAATCAACATAATCATCAAGCTGCTCTTTTTCAATCATAGTCTTGAGAGAGCCTCTATGGTCCATGGCGCAGATTATGAAGATTCCTTCAGGCGTCGAAATCTGCTGCAAGCCCCTAATTTTGCCGATAGTTAGTTTTTTCATTTTGATTTCTCTCATTGGCTGGGCCCATTACATAAGACTATAACCTTTTATTGCCTATCTATCAAGTCCAAGCAGTTAATTTAAGAGCAGAAGGTTCCCTTGCTTAGTTTTTGATGGATAGCTCGACTCGCGTGTTGTGTCAAAATAAAATGCTACAGAACAGGCATGGTTGCGCCATAAGTCTCGGTTACCGGAATATCATGAGTTTCTGGTCTTAGGGTTTACTAGATAGATTTTAGATTGTGTAATTTAGCTTTAAGCACTGAGGAGGAGAGCAATAAGTGCTAAAAAATCTATATCCCCAATTGATGTTGTGGACAAGATGTCCCGTGAGGAGAGGTGGAAATATCTGGATGGTAGACTAAGGGACTTAATTGCCCATGCTTGTAAAAAGGCTCCGGCAATCAAGGCCAGGTTTGATAAGGCAGGTATTGCGCCGTCAAAGGTATCTGGCATTAATGACTTGGAGAATCTGCCTATACTGAGGAAAGATGAACTTGTAGATTTATATAAAGCCAATCCTCCCTTCGGTGGTCTGGTGACTGTGCCTATAGGAGATTTGGAGAGGGTATATGTGTCCCCTGGCCCAATTTATGATCCACATCATCAAAGTGAAACTTTCTGGCAGCGACATGTCTATCTATTCAAGTCCCTTGGTTTTCGTAAGGGAGACGTGATTATCAATACTTGGTCTTATCATTTGGTACCGGCTGGGCATATGTTTGATGAAGCGTTGAGGCGAGTCGGGGTTACAGTAATTCCCATGGGAGTGGGAAATACTGAGCTTCAAGTTCAAGTTATGCATCAGCTTAAGGTCACCGGATTTCTGGGCACCACAGGCTTCTTCATGAATCTCATCAATAAAGCTGAGGAAATGGGTTATGATATTCGCAAGGATTTCAATCTCAGGCTTTTATGGATTGGTGGCGAGATGGGTAGCGGGCCAATCAGGAGAACAGTTGAGGAGAAATACGGTATCGCTACCAGAGATGCTTACGGGACATCCGATGTCGGCCTGGTGGCTTATGAGTGCAGTGAGAAGAATGGCATGCATATTACCGAGGAAGTTATAGTGGAGATAATTAGCTATAAAACTGGGAAGCCAGTTGGTCCCGGTGAGGTGGGTGAAGTGGTGGTGACTCCGATTGATGAGACTTATCCGCTAATAAGATTTGGCACTGGAGACCTTGCTGGTTGGATCGAGGAACCTTGTCCTTGTGGCCGGACTGCCCTTAGGATAACACACCTTTTGGGTAGGGTAGGCGATGCTGTTAGAACCAGAGGCATGTTTATCCATCCGCGGCAGCTTGAGCCGGCAATGTCTAAGTTTCCACAGGTTGCTCAATATCAGGCGGTGGTGACCAGGCCTGGCCATCGAGATGAGTTGGTACTCAAAGTTGAGCTCAAAACTGTGGAAGGCATTGATAAGGAGAAACTGGCGCAGGAGTTAAACAAGGTAGTGAGTGATGCGGTAAGAATCAAAGTTGACCGGGTTGAGTTTGTAGCTAAAGGGGTAATCCCCGAATCTCACAAATTGATAGTTGATGAGCGGGTTTATTGAGCTGAGCTCACTGTCATCTCAATCCTTTACCTGCGAGGCAGGGGGACTTTATTAGGTGTTGTTTTTGGCCTAGCGCCTGTAACCATATAAGCGCCTTCCAATTTATTCCTCTTTGTTGACCTCAAATTGTGGTAAAATAGGGCAAGATTTTTATCTTTGGTGACTAATATGTCGATGCCTTTGGTTAATGAAGAGAGTAAGTCAAACACAAATTTGATTACCTGTGGCAAGTTAACCTGGATTTATATTGAGAAGCCGACCAAGCAGGATGTGGATTATTTGGCTCAGAACTTCAACTTTCATATACTCAATCTAGACGACGTTTTGAGCCGAGTGCAACGCCCAAAAATCGATGAGTATCCTGACCACCTTTTCATCGTACTTCACTTTCCTGTATATAACAAGGGGAATCGGGTGACCACACCGAGTGAGGTGGATATATTCATCGGCGAGAATTATGTGGTTACCATCCATAAGTCGGGTGATTTAAAACCATTGGCTAATTTTTTTAATGAGTGCCATGTTGACGAGGGAATATGTAATGCCTATATGAGTCGCAGTTCGGGCTTTCTTCTCTACCATATATTGGATAGGTTAGTGAATTATTGTTTCCCGATTCTTGACAAGATTGTAGACAATGCTGAGAAGTTGGAAGACCTCATTTTTGCCAGGCCGGTTCCGGAGACAGTACATGAAATCATGATGATCCGGCGGGACCTCATCTCTTTCCGTCGCGTTATTCATCCTCAAATCAGTGTGGTTGAAGCAATGGAGCGAGAGGAGTATCCTTTCTTAAAAGAAGACCAGGACATATATTTTGGCGATATTGCTGACCATATCCGTAAGATTTGGGATGGTTTGGAGGATTGCAAGGAGGTGGTGGACGGTTTGGCAGACACCAGCAACTGGCTGACCTCACATCGAATTCAGGAGATAATGCGAATACTGACTATCGTCATGGCAATCATGGCGCCGGCTACTCTCCTTGCCAGCATTTACGGTATGAATGTACATTTGCCCGGCGGGTTATCGACTGCGCCAGAGATCAGTTTTTGGGCATTTTGGGTAATAATTTTTATCATGTTTGGCATTACTGCAGGCATGCTCTGGTTCTTCCGTCGTAGGCATTGGATTTAGGGTTGGCTTGGGTGCAAAGGCTTTCGCGATGACTGTTTCTCATAGATTTGTAGTAGTGGTAGCTCTTTTTGTCACCTGTCTCATTACGGCTAACATCATAGTTGTTAAGCAGATAAGCATTGGTGGCATAATCCTACCGGCGGCGATAATAATTTTCCCTCTGGGCTATATCATCGGCGATGTGCTTACGGAGGTTTATGGTTACCGGCAGGCACGGCGTGTGATCTGGCTGGGTTTTTTATGTAATTTAATCGTGGTGTTGGCTATCTGGGTCGGCGGGAAATTACCTACGGCACCGGTTTTCGAGGCGCAAACAGCTTATGAGCGCATTTTAGGCAGTACCCCTCGTTTTTTAGTAGCCTCCTTTTTGGCTTATCTCGTTGGTGAATTTACCAATTCCTTCGTCCTGGCCAGGATGAAGATAATGACTAAAGGTCGGTGGCTGTGGACTAGAACCATCGGCTCTACTTTGGTGGGGCAGGGTGTTGATACCTTGGTGTTTCTGACCATAGCTTTTTTAGGCACGCTGCCACTTTCTGTGCTGGGCATTATGATCTTGGGCCATTGGCTGGTGAAGTCTGCCTATGAAGTCATAGCTACCCCGTTAACTTATGTCGTCGTAGGTTATTTGAAGAGAAAAGAAGGTGTTGATGTTTATGACTATGAGACTGATTTTAATCCTCTCCGGTTTGGTTGGGTGAGGGGCAAGATGTAATGGGCTATGGAAATTAAGTTTATCGTTGACAATAATGTTGGTAAACTGGCGAAGTGGTTGAGGATAATGGGATACGATGCTTTGCTTTTTACGGAAGAAGATGATGGCAAGATGGTCAAAGTCGCTTTGGCGCAAAATAGGGTGATTTTGACTAAAGATACACAGATTATGAGACGGCGGCTGGTAACCAGTGGCAGACTTAAGGCTATCCTCATTGAGGATAGTGATGCTAAAGCTCAATTGCGTCAGATTGCTGATGCTTTAGATTTGGACTACCAGTTTAGGCCGTTCTCTATTTGTCTTGAGTGTAATCAAAGCCTGGTGGAGAGGGATAAAGACGAGGTGCGTGATTTAGTCCCGCCTTACGTTTTTGAGACGCAGAGCCTGTATATGGAGTGTCCGTCCTGTCATCGTATCTACTGGCGGGGAACACATTGGCAGGCAATGAGCCGAGAACTGGAGATGTTCACGGCGCAGAAGTAATATTGGAGGAAGGCGGTTTGAAATTATGAAGGTTGTTACTGCGGAGCAAATGCGGGAGATTGACCGCAGTGCTGCTGGCATCGGTTTGACCACCGAAGCCTTGATGGAGAATGCCGGGCGGGCTGTAGCCGAGGAGACGAAGAAGCTTATTGGCAGCGTCATAGGCAAGCATATCTTGGTCATAGTTGGTCCAGGGAATAACGGTGGTGATGGACTGGTGGCAGGCCGTTACCTTGATGATTGGGGGGCTGATGTCAGTCTTTATTTGTGTAGCCAGCGCCTAGCCGGTGACAAGAACCTGGCGCTAGCTCAGGAGCGCGATATAGCCACTGTTCAAGCTGACCGGGATAAGGATTTCGCCAGATTGGACAGTCTCTTAGGTTCTTCCGAAGTGGTAATCGACGCCGTCTTTGGTACTGGCAGAAGTAGAGCTGTGGAGGGTGTGTTTAGAGAAGTGCTGACCAGGGTGGTAACGGCCAAGAAGAGTAATCCCGAGCTTTTCGTAATCGCCGTGGATGTGCCTTCTGGGCTTGATTCTGATACCGGGGCTGTTGACTCAAGCTGTCCTTATGTTGATGCTACTGTCACTCTTGGTTATCCCAAGCCCGGGTTATTCAATTTTCCCGGTGCTGAAAGAGCTGGGAAGGTTATTATAGCTGATATCGGCATCCCACCAAGTCTGGCCGAAAATATACCGACCGAGCTAATCACCGAAGACTGGGTTAAATCAGTGCTGCCTAAGCGCCCTCTTGGTGCTAATAAGGGTAGCTTTGGCAAAGTACTGGTAGTTGCTGGCTCGATTAATTATATCGGAGCTGCTTATCTTGCCTGCATGGGGGCGGCTAGAGTGGGGGCTGGCTTGGTAACCCTGTCTACTGCTTCAAGCCTTCAGCCGATTTTAGCGGCAAAACTGACTGAAGTAACTTATGTCTCTCTCCCAGAGAGTGAAGCCGGGATAATAGCTTCTAAAGCAGTATCTGTTCTAAAAGAGTTGTTGCCGGGCTACGAAGTTTTACTTATGGGGTGTGGGCTGGGGCAGAAGTCACAAGTTGTGGAATTCATCAAGTCTGCTCTGTTTGGTTTGGCACAAAGTTCCTCTCCAGCTTTGGTTCTTGATGCTGACGCCCTGAACACTTTGGCTCAGCTACCAAATTGGTGGCAGAAGCTAAGTCAGGATGCTATACTTACGCCACATCCTGGTGAGATGGCCAGACTTGTTGGAGTTTCGGTAGAGGGTGTGCAAAAGCAGCGTTTGGAGATTGCTCGGAAAGCAGCTACGGAGTGGCGAAAGGTGGTGGTGCTTAAGGGGGCATACACTGTTGTGGCGGCATCTGACGGGCGAGCTAGAATCAGCCAAATAGCCAATCCAGGATTAGCCTCGGCGGGCACTGGCGATGTTCTTACCGGTACAATTGCTGGATTGGTGGCTCAAGGCTTATCCCTTTTCGATGCTGCAGCTTGTGGCGTCTATCTTCACGGTGAGGCTGGGGAGGTAGTGAGGCGAGAGATGGGGGATGCAGGTATGTTGGCTGGTGACCTTTTGCCAGCTTTGCCTAGGGTGATAATGAAACTTAAACAGGGAGAGACATCTTGAGGTTTGGTGGGTGTCATGCTGTTAACTGTTGATGTTGGCAATACTAATATTAATATAGGTGTTTTTGATGGTAGCAAGTTGAAGGGCACCTGGAAGGTAGCCACCGGAGTTCATCGCATGCCAGATGAGTATGCCAGCCTGCTGCTCAACCTTTTTGACCGCCAGGATATAGATGCTTCACAGATCACCGACGCAATACTATGTAGCGTTGTTCCTCCGTTGGTAGGCGTTTTTGAGGAAGTCTGTCGTCGCTATCTAAAAGTTTTGCCTTTGGTGGTTGAGTCGGGAGTTAAGACAGGGGTGCGAATTTGTCTTGATAACCCTAGGGAAGTTGGCGCTGACCGGGTAGTGAACGCTGTGGCGGCTCACCAGCTATACGGTGGTTCGGTGATTGTTATTGACCTTGGTACTGCCACCACCTTTGATGCTGTTTCTGAAGATGGAGATTATCTAGGTGGAGCTATTGCACCAGGGATTGCTATTGCCACCGAGGCTTTGTTTACTCGGACTGCTGCGCTGCCTCGGGTGGAATTGACTCATCCTAAGCGGGCTGTTGGCAGGAGCACCGTGGCGGCTATGCAGTCGGGGATAGTCTTCGGTTATGCCGGGTTAATCGAAGGCATAGTGGCCCGGATTCAACAGGAGATGGGAGGCAAGGCAAAGGTGGTGGCTACTGGAGGTTATGCTGAGCTTCTAGCTCGGGAAACACCGGTGATCGAGGTGGTAAATCCTGACTTGACGCTTGTAGGCTTGCGCCTGATTTACGAAATGAATAAGGTTAAGGATTAGTATATGGAGATGAAAGATAAGACTGTAGTGTTGGGGGTAACTGGCAGCATTGCTGCTTATAAAGCTGCTGAATTGGCCAGCCAGTTGACTCAGGCGGGGGCTAGAGTTGAGGTTATTATGACCGAAGCAGCCACCGAGTTTATAGCCCCGCTTACCTTCCGTAACATTACC
The DNA here is from genome assembly GCA_026389735.1 of Chloroflexota bacterium. Next base: position 26,481 of record JAPLHH010000169.1, read on the forward strand.
GGCAGGCCTGTGGTCACCAAGATGTTTGAGTTAGCCTCTGAATTCAGTGTGGAGCATGTGGCTTTGGCCGAGGCCGCTGATGTGGTAGTTATAGCTCCAGCTACGGCGGACATTATTGCCAAGGTAGCTGCTGGTATTGCTGATGACATGCTGTGTTGTACGGTGCTGGCGACAAAGACACCGATTATTGTGGCTCCAGCAATGCATGCGGCTATGTATGAAAATCCGATAACTCAGGAGAATCTGGCTAAGCTGAAGGCTCGTGGTTTTACTATTGTTGGCCCAGGCTACGGCTGGCTCGCCTCAGGCGGAATGGGATTAGGGCGCCTTGCTGATGTAAATGAGATTTTAGGTGCTATTTGTCAGGTTCTCGGCAGAAACGGTGATCTGGCTGGCAGGCGGATTGTAGTCACTGCTGGCGGTACCCAGGAACCGGTTGACCCGGTTCGCTGCTTGACCAATCGCTCTTCCGGCAAGATGGGTTATGCCTTGGCTGAAGCAGCTAGAGACCGCGGCGCCCAGGTAGTACTGGTGAGTGCACCGAGTTCTCTTCCAAAACCGATTGGCATGGATGTGGCGAATGTTGGCACGGCTCAGGAAATGTATGGGGCGGTAAAGAAGGCTGTGGATAAAGCTGACGTCTTGATTATGGCAGCGGCAGTGGCTGATTACCGACCGAAGAAGGTCTCTAAAAGCAAGATTAGGCGGCAGCGAGCTTCTAGCTTGACTCTGGAACTAGAGAGGACTCCCGATATTCTCGCGGAAGTGAAGGGTAAATTCCTTCGGGTTGGCTTTGCCGCTGAAAGTGAAGATTTAGTAGCCAATGCCAAGGAGAAGCTCGAGAAGAAGCGGCTCGACCTTATCGTCGCCAATGACATCACAGCTAAAGGTAGCGGCATCGGTGCTGACACCAACCAGGTGGTGATAATCGACCGTAAAGGCAAAATTGAGGAATTACCTCTTTTGCCCAAGAGGGAAGTGGCGGATAGGATTTTGGATAGGGTAGTGAAGCTACTTAAATCGTGACAAACAAGTTGCAGTTATTTAATGGCATAGGGACAGGTCTTTAGACCTGTCCAAAGTGGACAGACTTTTAGGTCTGTCCCTACTTATAGTTCATCAGTAAGTTAGTTGATAAAGGGAAAAAGGAATTATCGCTGGAGTTTGTCGTTATGACTGAAATTCCAAAGGCTTATGAGCCGGGTCAGATTGAGCAGAAGTGGTATCGCTTCTGGATGGAACAGGGCTATTTTACTCCAAAGATAGACCGCAAAAAGAAGCCCTTCGTCATCATCATGCCACCGCCTAATGTTACCGGCGAGCTTCATTTAGGGCATGCTCTAACGGCTACGCTGGAGGACATTATGGTCAGGTGGCACCGAATGAAGGGCGAGCCTGCTCTGTGGCTGCCTGGAGTTGACCACGCTGGCATTGCTACCCAGGTGATGGTGGAACAGAAACTAGCTGAAGAGGGACTGGACCGGCACAAGCTGGGCAGAGAGAAGTTCGTTGAGCGTGTCTGGGAGTGGGTAAATAAATCACGGCAGTCGATTACATTTCAGCATCAGCGGTTGGGGGCTTCCTGCGATTGGACTCGGGAGCGGTTTACCCTCGATGAGGGGCCCAGCCGGGCGGTACGGACTGCCTTCGTCCGTCTATATAATAAGGGGCTGATTTATCGAGGCGAACGGATTGTAAACTGGTGTCCCCGCTGCCAGACGGCTCTTTCCGATTTGGAAGTCCAGCATAAAGATATAACGGGCAATCTATATTATCTTCGCTATCCCATGGCTGAAGGTGACGGCTTTGTCACTGTGGCGACTACCCGACCTGAGACCTATCTTGGCGATACTGCAGTGGCAGTAAATCCTGAGGATAGGCGTTTTGAAAGGTTTATTGGCAGAAAGGTTGTCCTTCCGGTCATTGAGAGGGTAATTCCTATTATTGCTGATAGCGCTGTTGACCCTACATTCGGCACCGGTGCGGTTAAGATTACTCCAGGTCATGACCCGGTGGACTTCGAAATATCAGAGCGGCAGCATTTGCCGATAGTAAAGATATTGAATCCTGATGCGACCATGAACGAGCAGGCTGGCCCTTATGCTGGACTTGACCGCTTTGTCTGTCGGCAAAAGGTATTGGCCGACTTTGAAAAGGCTGAGCTGCTGGAGAAGATTGAGCCGCATCATCATTCAGTCGGGCACTGCGACCGTTGCCAGACTATGATTGAGCCCGAAGTTAGCAAACAGTGGTTTGTAAAGGTAGCGCCGCTGGCTGAGGTTGCAATCAAGGCTGTCACCAGCGGTCAGGTTTCCATAGTCCCGGAGCGCTTTAGCAAGGTCTATCTCAATTGGATGGAGAATATCCGTGACTGGTGTGTCAGCCGGCAGTTGTGGTGGGGGCATCGAATTCCGGTGTGGTATTGTCAGAAATGTGGTGAACTGACGGTAGCTGTTGACGAGCCTTCAACCTGTAGCCATTGTGGCTCCAAAGATATCGTTCAGGACCCTGACGTACTGGATACCTGGTTTAGCTTGGCACTTTGGCCGCATTCGACTTTAGGCTGGCCTGAGGATACTGAGGACTTGAGGTATTTCTACCCGACATCGGTTATGGAAACAGGGTATGACATATTGTTCTTCTGGGTTGCCCGTATGATTATGATGGGACTGGAAGATACGGGTGATATTCCCTTCCACACCGTCTACCTCCATGGGTTGATTCGGGATGAAAAAGGGGAGAAGATGAGCAAGATGCGGAGGAACGTTCTGAATCCCACCGATGCCATAGATGAATACGGCACTGACGCCCTTCGCTTTGCCGTGACCACGGGTACCTCCCCGGGCAATGATATCAATCTCGGCCCGCATAGATTGGAGGCTGGGCGTAACTTTGCTAATAAGATGTGGAATGCTGCCAGATTTGTCTTACAAAGTATCGAGGCTATCACTGACAAAGATGAGGTCTTTGATGTGTTCATAACGGCTGCGGTAATGGCGAAGCTAGGCGGAGAGGATTCGTGGCAGGTGCTGGCGCCTCTATTAGCTGCGCGTTCAGAACTTATAGAAGACCGCTGGATTTTGAGTCGGCTTAATCACCTTGTTTCAAATGTGGATGAGTTGATGTCTAATTTCCAATTTGGGGAGGTTGAGCGGCAAATCCACGACTTCTTCTGGGGCGAATTTTGTGATTGGTACATTGAAATAGCCAAAATCCGCCTGTCTCGGTCAGATTTTTCACCTTTGCCTGTACTGGCCTTTGTCCTGGAGACGACGCTACGCCTTCTTCATCCCTTTATGCCGTTCATCACTGAGGAACTCTGGCAGAGTCTGAAACAGCGTTTGCCTGAAGACAGCCTTGGTTCAACTTCTATTATTGTGGCACAGTACCCGGTTGGCGATGAGAAATTTGTCGATGCTGAGGCTGAGGCGGTGATGGAGTCAGTTATAGAAATCATTCGCTCTATACGTAATGCGCGGGCTGAACACAAGGTGGCTGCAAGTAAATGGATTGAGGCCCGTGTCTATGCCGATAAGCTTCAGGCGGCTATATCTTCGCAGTCTGAGGCAATCGGGACTTTGGCCAAAGCCCGGCCACTGGCTGTTTTGGGTCGCAATCAGCGGCGAGCAAAAGACGAGAAAGTCCTGGTTCTGGTGTTGAAGGAAGCGGAGGTGGTTTTACCCTGGGCGGGCATGGTTGACCTGGCTGCCGAGAAGCGACGTTTGGAAGGCGAAATCAGTACGGTTGAGAAGGAGATCGATCGCCTCGAGCAAAGGCTGAAAGATGCGGCTTTCGTGGCCAAGGCACCAGTAGAGGTTGTGGATAAAGAGCGTGGCAAGCTTCAAGCTTGTAAAGACAAGCTGGTGAGGTTGAGGCAGGAGCTGGCTCAATTCAGCTAAAAGCCGACTTCTTCGGTATCATATTCATGAAACGGATATTTGCAGCGCCGTCATTGGCAGAATTGTCGGCCTAATAATGGTACCCTACGGAATCATTGACGCAGTAAGAAATTAGGTGAAACAAGCCTACAATGATATCAGCAATACTCCTAGCCGCCGGTCAGTCAAAGCGAATGGGTGAGCTAAAGCAACTAATGCCTTTTGGACAGAGTACTATTGTGGAACAAGCCATTGACAATCTCCTGGATTCGGCAGTAGACGAGGTCATTGTGGTGGTGGGATATAAGGCTGAAGATGTGATAAAGGCCATAGCTGCCAAACCGATTAAGCTGGCGATAAATCCAGATTACGAGCGGGGGATGAGTACGTCCATAATAGCCGGACTGAACCTGGTTCATGGCAGAGTCCAAGGGGTTATGCTTGTCCTGGGTGACCAGCCGCTCGTGAATAGCCAAACCATCAACAGTTTGATAGAGGAATTCTATAACCATGAGAAGGGGATTGCTGTCCCAACCTACCAGGGCAAGAGAGGACACCCGATTATCTTTGCTATCAAGTATAAAGAGCAACTGCTAAAGCTGAAGGGTGATATGGGGGGAAGGCAAATAATCAAAGACCATCCCGATGACATCCTCGAGGTAGCTGTTAATTCTGAAAGCATTGTCGCTGATTTTGATACCACAGATGATTATCAGGCCTACGTTGGCTAATTTGAGTTTTCAGCGACATTTCTCGATTGACCAAGTTGAGGTGGTAACGAGGTTCTGAGCTTCGCAAAAGGATGCCTATTTTACCCCCTGCAGGTAGTCCAAGGCCACATTCGTCCAATTCCCGTCAGCCTTGACTGTTTCTCCAAAATTTTCCCTGCATAGTCTGTCACAACCCATCGCCACTTGACAGAAGTGTAATATCGTCTATAATATAACGTTGACCGCTTTTTCCGGGAGAAAGCACACGTGACTGGGACCGAGATACCAAGCTTTAGAGTCAAAAAGCCTTCGCGCTTTTCCCGCCACCCACAGCCAGGCTACGGGGTAAGAGGCAGAATATGGGTGGAGAAGGACGGTGAGTTGTATATGGGGTGGGGGAGAGTAATGCTGCTGGAACGCATTGAGGAGCTTGGCTCGATAGCAGCGGCAGCTCGCTCGATGAGATTAGGTTACCGTAATGCCTGGCTCTGGATAGAAGCAATGAACCGTCTGGCGCCGGCCCCTCTGGTTGAAATAACCACCGGTGGGGTTGGTGGGCGTCATGCCAGATTAACCGAGGAAGGGCGTAAGACCGTCAGTGAGTATAAAAAGTTACGTGCCAGATTTCAGAAGTTCCTCAGGGAAGAGTAAAGTGAATAATTTTTTTGATAATTGCTATATCACTATCGATATATCAATGACCGTCTTCTATCCGCACTGAATATATCTCTAGATTGATGATGAGGCTAATTGAGTGAAAGGAGGGAAAAGTAGAAATAATACCAAAATAGAAACGAAGCAAGCCAAACGAAGCTAGTTGAAGAAAGAGGAATAAAATCAATGAAGAAGTTATCGTTGTTGCTTTTGGCAGGATTACTGGCTGTCATCCCTTCCGGTGGATGCATTCAAGAACCTCAAGAGGAGGCACCTATTGGCATGGCGGTGGAATTTAATGCCCACTCCGCCTGTGCTTACATAAGTCAGGATAAAGGATGGTTTGAGCAGGAAGGACTGAAGCTAACTTCCTATGAAAGCTATGCGACCGGCATGGCCCTCGCCTCGGCTTTAGCCCGTGGCGATGTTGAGGTCGCCTACATCTGCCTGGTGCCAGTCATTAACGCCTATGCCAACGCTGGAGTACCAATAAGAATCATAGCCGGAACGCATAAGTATGGCTATGGCTTGGTGGTTAATCCCGACAAGATAAAAGATGTAACGGATTTAGAGAAGCCCGGCATTCGCCTCGGCTGCATTAGAGAGGGCGGTACTGTTGACGTGCTGATGCACAAAATGATAGATAAGTATCATCTTGATGCCGGTAAGGTACTGGCTAATGTTCAGCGGATGGACCCCTCGAAGCAGGTTCTGGCTATCAAGATGGGGCAGTTAGATGCCGGCTTTCTCCCCGAACACTGGGCGACTATGGCTGAAGAGTTTGGCTTTAACATGCTGCTGACTAGTCAGGATGTCTGGCCTGAGATGCAGGGTAGTGTTCTGGTAGTTAAGGAGGAACTAATAAGTAACCATCCCGAGGTAGTGAGGAAACTAGTAGAGGTAACCAAGAGGGCAACGGAGTGGAGTAACCAGCACCCTCAGGAGGCAGCCGAGGTTATGGCAAGGCAGTTGCAAGTCACCGAGAGCAAAATTCCGTCTGACGCACCGGAGGACATTGCCAAGCTAGAAACCACCTCTGAATTATTGCTAAAATCTATGAGCCGGCTGGAGTATACCACTGATATTGAACCTAAAGAGGTTCAGGCTACCATAGACTACATCGCCGGCCTGGGCTATATAAAAGGCAGCTTTAACGCTGATGACATTCTG
>JAPLHH010000146.1 GCA_026389735.1 Chloroflexota bacterium
TCGCAATGACAACCGGGGGTCACAAGGCCCCTCCCCCTCTGTCATCTCTGAGCCACGGGTAGATTGGAGCATCGGCTCCAATCGCGCCTAGAGCAGATGCTCCAGGCATACCCCTTACATGCCTAAAGCCGAACATGTAGCCACGACCCTTTAAGGTCGCGCCAACGAGGTTAAAGCCTCGCCGCTACATGTGTCTTTTCCGGTGACAATCGAATCCCAAAAGCAAAAACTTGACAACTTGCGACTAAGTTATCTATAATAAGAAAAAACCACCAGCTTCTACACTCAAACTTGTTATTCGCTTAAAGTTTCTCCCGCAATGAACTGTACAGAATATGCTTGCATAGCTATAACTAGAACCAGATTATGGTGACACGTATATTCGCTTCCCGAAATCAGAATAAGCATCGATTACGCTAATGAGCAAATATATCTTCGTCACCGGCGGCGTGGTCAGCTCAGTAGGCAAAGGTATAAGTGTCGCTTCCATCGGCAGAATCTTGAAAAGCCGCGCTATCTCAGTCTCCGTACAGAAGCTGGACCCGTACCTTAACGTTGACCCGGGAACCATGTCTCCATATCAGCACGGCGAGGTTTTCGTCACCCAGGACGGCGCTGAGACCGACCTTGACCTGGGACATTACGAAAGGTTCATCGATATTGATTTGACTTCTGCTTCCAATGTTACCTCAGGCCAGATTTACTCAGCGGTTATCGCCGGGGAAAGACGAGGAGATTATCTTGGTGGCACTATCCAAGTGATACCACATGTCACCAATGAGATAAAGCGGAGGATAAGAGAGGTAGCCCAACTCTCAGGCGCTGAGGTAGTTATCGTTGAGGTTGGTGGTACAGTCGGCGACATCGAAGGCTTGCCATTTTTGGAAGCCATACGCCAGATGAGGAACGAAGAAGGCAGAGACAATGTCCTCTACGTTCATGTTACCTTTCTGCCACACATCGCCACCACCAACGAACTTAAAACCAAGCCGACTCAACACAGTGTTAACGAGTTAAGACGCATCGGCATCCAGCCAGACATCATTCTGTGCCGGTCGGATTATGAGATTCCCCAAAGTCTGAAAGACAAGATATCCCTATTCTGCGATGTGCATAAAGAAGCAGTCATACCACTGGTCACCGCCGAGACCATTTATGAGGTGCCGCTGATGCTTGAGGAAACTGGCATGAGCGATTTAATTATTAACCGCCTCAGGCTTGAAGCTAAAGATGTTGATCTTACCGAGTGGCGAGAGATGGTCGCCAAGCTGAAATCTCCCAAAGAGCCAGTAATCATAGCTCTTGTGGGCAAGTATGTAGAGCTTCAAGACGCATACTATTCAGTACGAGAAGCTCTGTGTCATGCTGGGCTGCACCATGACCGGCAGGTAAACATCATGTGGGTTCACTCCGAAGACTTGCAGTCCGACGGCAATGTAAACTTATTGAAGTCAGCCCAGGGTATCATCGTCCCCGGCGGCTTCGGTTACCGCGGCATAGAAGGCATGATAACTGCGGCTAATTATGCCCGCCAGAACAATATCCCCTATTTTGGCTTATGCCTGGGCATGCAGGTCATGGTTATTGAATTCGGGCGCTATGCTCTGGGCAGCAAACAGGCCAACTCTACTGAATTTGACCCCGACACCCCGTATCCAGTAATAGACCTGATGCCGGAACAACATGAGATAACTGACATGGGCGGCACTATGAGGCTAGGTACCTATCCATGCCACCTGGTTCCCCTGACACAAGCAGCCAGAGCTTACGGAGAAACCATAGTCTACGAGCGCCACCGTCACCGATTTGAGTTCAACAACCGCTTCCGCGAGCCGCTGGAGCAGAAAGGACTAATCCCCAGCGGGCTATCGCCAGATAATCGACTGGTTGAGATAGTTGAAGTCAAAGACCATCCCTGGATGGTAGCTTGCCAGTTTCACCCCGAATTCAAGTCACGCCCCAATCACCCACACCCCCTGTTTTACAGCTTCGTCGGGGCTGCCAAGAAAACTTTGGTTGAAGGCACTCAAGTGACATTACCACTATCATGAAACTATTATGTGTCTAATCACCTTTGGGAGGAGCAAATGCGGCTATTTCTAGATACAGCTAACGTCGAACACATCCGCCATGGGGTCAGGCTGGGAGTAATTACCGGGGTGACCACTAACCCCAGCCTGGTATCCAAAGAGGGCAAGGTAGATTATAAACGCCATGTCCAGGAAATCTGTTCTATCGTCCCTGGCCCGGTATCAACCGAGGTATTAAGCCAGGATGCCTCGGGGATGATTGCCGAAGCCAGAGAGGTTGCCTCCTGGGCAGAAAATGTGGTGGTAAAAATACCGGCCAGCTTACAAGGTGTCGAAGCTACTTATCAACTAGCTAAGGAAGGCGTGAAGGTGAACTTCACCCTGTGTTTTTCTGTGAATCAAGCCCTCCTCGCCGCCTTAGCCGGAGCTACCTTTGTCAGTCCCTTTGTCGGCAGACTTGACGACATCGGCGAAAATGGCATGAGACTGGTAAAAGAGATTGTCGCAGTGTACAAAAACTATCCCGATTCGATTAAGACACAGGTAATCGCCGCCAGTATCAGGCATCCGCAGCACTGCATCGAGGCAGCCCAAGCTGGCGCCCAAATCGCCACTGTTCCGTACCAAGTGCTGATGCAGATGATTCAACATCCGCTGACCGATATTGGCATCAGGCGATTCCTGGAGGACTGGAACAAAGTAATGGGATCTACTGTGTTGAAATCAAAGGTTTCGTAGAGTTGTCTTGTCACCCTGAGCAACAGCGAAGGGTCTCTAGATTCTTCGCGAGCTTGTCCTGAGCGAGATTCTTCGGTCGCTTCGCTCCCTCAGAATGACAAGCGAAGGGCTCAGAATGACAGTAGAGAAAGGCCGAGATTGCCACGTCGCTATCGCTCCTCGCAATGACAGGGTAAAAGAAGCTCCTGGCAATGACGGAAAAAAGGCTCGGAATGACAGAAGGGGACAGGCTCAGAATGACAGGAGAAGGACTCCCTCAGAATGACAGGAGAAGGTTACTTTTGTAATAGTAAATATGTGAGAGGTTACTAACATGAACATTGCTGAACTTGAAATTAAAACTCGAGATGAATTGGTCGATATGGCCAAACAACAGGGAGTTGAAGGCTACAGCGGGCTTAGGAAACAAGACCTTATCATGCGGCTTGTCCAAGCCCAGGCTGAACAGCAGGGCTACCTGTTCGTCAGCGGTATCCTGGACAGTGTGAGCGAGGGCTATGGCTTCCTGCGCCAGGATAGCCTCCTCCCCAGCCCCAATGATATCTACATTTCCAACTCGCAGATTCGCCGCTTTAGCCTAAGGACCGGTGACACCGTCTCCGGACAGGGCAGGCCACCTAAAGAGGGCGAGAAATACTGCAGCCTAATCCGTGTCGAAGCCATTAACGGGCTCGACCCGGAGCAATCTAAGAGCCGACCTCATTTCAACTCACTGACACCGACTTTCCCCGATAAGATGTTCAACTTAGAGACCAAGCCACATTTCTTATCAACGCGGCTTATAAACTTGATAGCTCCTATCGGCCGAGGTCAACGCGGGCTTATCGTGTCACCACCTAAAGCTGGCAAAACCGTGATCCTCAAGCACATAGCCAATGCCATCACCGTCAATTATACCGAACCTCACCTCATGGTCTGTCTCATCGGTGAAAGGCCTGAAGAAGTCACCGACATGAAGCGCTCGGTGAAAGCCGAAGTTGTTGCCGCTACTTTTGATGAGCCTCCGGAGACCCATACCCGCGTAGCTGAACTAGCCCTGGAACGAGCCAAAAGACTGGTGGAAATCGGTAAGGATGTAGTTATTCTGCTTGATGGTATTACCCGGCTGACTCGCGCTTATAACCTGGCGATGCCTCCCAGCGGGCGAACCCTATCCGGAGGTATTGATTCGGTAGCCCTCTATCCGCCAAAGCGCTTCTTCGGCGCAGCCCGTAATACTGAAGAGGGCGGCAGCCTGACCATCATCGCCACCTGCCTCGTCGACACCGGCAGCCGCATGGACGAGCTGATTTATGAGGAATTTAAAGGCACTGGCAATATGGAACTACACCTCGACCGCCGCCTGGCTGAAAAAAGGATTTTCCCGGCTATGGACATTCTACACAGCGGCACCCGCCGTGAGGAGCTTCTGCTTGATGAGACCACATTGAAACAGGTCTGGCTGCTCCGGCGTATAGTCAATATGCTGGCTGAAGACTCGCCTAGCAACACCGAAGGTACCGAAAGGCTTCTTGACCGCCTGGCTAAAACCCAAACCAATGCTGAATTTCTGGCAACCTTATCCAAAGACATTTAAAGCAGTATCCAGTTGTCATTGCTTCGGGGCTTACGGCCCTCGCAATGACGAGGGAATCTGCTCAACAATTTCAGACGACCAATTGTATATTGAAGAGTTTACTCTATTGACTTTCACCCATTTCGTGTTATGATAACAAGCAAAACTGCTTGGAGGAAGCGATGAAAGCAGGAGCTACGGCTACAGCACTCGCCTTTCTGGCGTTGGTTGTGTGCCTAATGCCAGTGCCAGTTCATGCTGGTTCCCTATCGTTGAACCTAGCGAAAGGAATCGTCGGCACAAACGTGACAATTCCGTATGTGTCTGGCTACGGTAGCGGCAATTACCAGCTTTACTGGGGTGAAACTGACCAGCTTATAGGCCAAGGTGAAATCGAGAAGGGCGTAGTCACCTCAATAGCTTTCATCGTTCCAGAAGCTGCCAGAGGCAAGCACAAGGTCACCCTAAAAATAGCCGGTGATTTCTTCACTACTGAATTTACCGTCATTCCATCTATCAGCCTGAGCATTGACAAGGGGGCCGTGGGCTCAAACCTGACGGTCACCGGAAGGGGCTTCAATAGCAACGAGTCAGGCATCCAGATAGTCTATGATGGCAGTCCATTGGAAACCGGAATCACAGCCAACAATAAAGGAAGCTGGCAAAGCATCTTCAAAGTTCCGGCTAGCAATCGGGGCCAACATACTATCGACGCTATGGGCACCACACCAGCTTCTGAAGTTGAAGACGAGACCTTCACTGTAACCCCAAAAATCGACATCAACCCGTCGTCTGGATGGGTAGGCACGGTGGTGGGCATATACGGCAGCGGCTTCGCCAACGGGGAAACTAACATCAAGGTGACCTACGATAGCGGAACAATAAAAACCGGGATAGCCGCTGATGCCAAGGGCTCATGGGAATCCAATTTCTCGATCCCAGCATCCGCTAAAGGTGTTCACGAGGTAAAAGCTTACGGAGCGATTACTACTGAAAGCGATGTAACTGCGGCTAGCTTCTCTGTATCTCCTGGGATAAGGCTTGAACCAGTCTCCGGTTATCTCGGTGGCGCCATTAATGTCGGTGACAGTCTCTGGGTCAGCGGCGTTGGTTTCGAAGTCAACGAAACCAGCATCAAGGTTACTTTTGACGGCACTTTGGCGGTGAGCAATATCGTCGCCGATGCCAAAGGCTCATGGTCAGACAGATTAGAGGTGCCCCCTTGCACCAAGGGTGAGCATACCATTGATGCTTCCGGAGAAATAAGTAAAGCCAGCGATATTGTCGACGCCACCGTAATCATCTCACCGCAAATGGAGCTGAGTCCGACTTCAGGAGCTATAGATACTGACATAACTGTTCATGGCACTGGTTTTTCAGCAAACCAGATTATAACCATCAGCTACGATGGAGCTAAGGTGGCCACTGGCACAGCTACAGATACCAAAGGCGACTTCACGGCTAGCTTCAAAATCCCAAAAAGCAAAGCTGGCGACCACACTGTAACTGTCACTGACGCTAAAGCCTCCGTGTTCTCAGCAAACCTGAGCGTAGAATCAACACCGCCACCTACATCCCGCCTTATATCCCCGGAAGCCGGCACTGAGTTCAGCTCCATTGGCAAAACCACCGTTACCTTCGATTGGTCAGACGTCGAAGACCCTAGCGGAGTCTATTATGTGCTGGAAATAAGCCCTAGCGCTGAATTCGCTGGTACGGTAATTCGCAAAGAAGGCCTGACTGCGTCCGAGTACACACTGACCAAAGACGAGGCTTTAGCCAAAGGGAACTACTATTGGAGAGTCAGAGCTATAGATGGCGCTGAGAATCAGAGTGACTGGACGAGCGGGCAGCTTTTCAAGGTTGGTGGTGTGGACTGGTGGCTGATACTACTCATTGCCTTAGTTGCCATCGTTGTAATCATCATCATCTGGCGTTTCGTATCTGTCAGCCGGCGGGATGAATGGAAATAAACGAGCTAAACTTGACAAATAGACGGGTTATGGCTTAATATTTAAAAAGTGAACGATTTAGTCAGTGAAAGTTAGGAGGTATCATGAGACTATTGGTTATCGGACTGGGGCAATGTGGCTCCCGAGTCGCCGACCAGTTTGTCCGCCAAAATAAGCGGGCACAAGCGCAGTGGGGCATCAATATAGTCACTGGCACCTTTGCCGTCAATACAGACCAGACTGACCTCACTGGCTTAACTCACATCGGCTCCGATTTTATGCACCGCATTCTCATCGGTGGGCGCAAGACCTGGGGACACGGTGTGGGCAAGATAAACGAGATGGGGGCTGAGTTAGCCAGAGAAGACGGTGACAAGGTAGTCGATGCTGTCAGGACTGCACCTAATTTCTACCAGACCCATGCGTTCCTGCTCATCGCCGGGGCAGCCGGTGGCACAGGCTCCGGTGCCATATCCGTAATCGCCCAAATGCTCAAGGAGCGATATGTAGGCAAGCCGGTTTATGCCCTGGTTGTTCTTCCCTTCGAGCACGAAGAGATGGCCGAGCTAAGAAGCGTTTATAATACGGCGACTTGTCTAAAGTCAATACAGTCAGTGGCTGACGGCGTCTTTCTGGCGGACAATCAACGCTATGTCAGAAAGGACGCCAGCCTGTCAATGAACCTGGAAAGGATAAACTCAACAATTGCCGAACCTTTCTACGACCTGATGTGTGCCGGCGAGATAACCAGATTCAAATACGTCGGTGCTAAGGTATTGGATGCTGGTGACATTATGCAATCCATCGATGGCTGGACAGCCATCGGTGTTGGCAGAACCGGAATACCGCGCGCTTTCCGCTTCCCCTGGGAACTGGCCAAAGTCAGCTTCAAGGAGAAGGGCGACGAGACTCTAAGAGCTATGCAGGCAATGGACGCTGCCTTTAGCGAACTTTCTGTCGGCTGCAGTCCTGAGGATGCCGGCAGAGCGTTGTATCTTATGTCAGCACCGGCCAAGGACATGTCTATGGATATAGCTAAAGGGCTGGGTGACTATCTGAGAGAGCAGGCAGAAAACGCCGTAATCAGAGCTGGTGACTTCCCCAGAGGTGGAAGCACCGTCGATGTCACCGTAATACTTTCTCAGCTGGCCTTTGTCCAGAAGGTAAGAGACTACTACGACAGGGCTACAGCCTTTGCCCAGACACAGAAGGAACGGATAAAGGAAACCACAGGCAGACTCCGCGACATGGAGGAAGCTGCTAAGGGATTGCCCAGCCTAATCTAGCCGTCTCAAATCTTTTCTTGGCAAAACACAAGGGGAGGGACAAACCCTCCCCTTTGTCATTGCGAGCGAAGCGTGGCAATCTCCGGGATTGTTTCAACCGGATAATAGCCCTCTAGCCTTCCGTGGCACACACTTCTTTGCCGCCTGAACCACCAGAGCTAGACTCATCAGGTAATCATCATGGCCATCGCCAGAGTCAACAAAGAAGTTCAAGGTCTGGTTAGGCCTGTAGATGCTCTTGGCTTTCCCCAGCTCAAACATCAGCTCCCTATAATCTTCAGAGCTGTCCTGCTTATAAAGCTTGAGCCTGCCTGAGTTAATAGCAGCCAACAAATCGAAGCCCGCTTCCGATTTCGTCTTTTGGGTGAATTTAAAGGGTAAAACTTTGCTACCTAACGGCTGGCGCAAAAAGCTGGTGATGGGCTCGCCGACACCCGTGGCGTCGGTGACAATTCGACTGCAACTCCAGACATTTTTGAGTATGTCCACTATCTGAGGATAGAGCTCGAAGTGGTTCTTGCCCACCCACCTATAGTGCTCCACCACATGTATTCTGGGCTCCTTGGCCATAATGTCAGTAGCATTATGTATAACCTCGGCAACGGTTATGACCGTGGCATCCCTACCTGAGCGAGTTAGAATCTCGTCTTCAAGCTGCTCGGACTCGCCGGCGAAATCTATGCCAGCTACGTAGGTCCTGGATTCCTCAGGTTGGCTAAGCCTAGCATGATTGCCTCGGAGCTGGGCGATTTGCTGGCTTGTCAGGAAGCCACCGCCGCCTCGAATTGGCAGGAGGGCATATTGAGTCCGGAACAAGGGATGGTCTTCACCGAGGCGCTCCCGCTCAGACTCAGCAAAGGCTTTGTAGCTAGAATTGTATTTGCCTACTTCTTGCCAGTCATACCGGAAATGGCGTTTGATACCATCCGTCTTCTCCAGTTCCAGGTTGGTCTGCTTGACCTCTTCAAGCAAGGTGGCATCATCCCATGTTGTACCATAGTGAACGGTGGTGGCGTTTGAAGCCGAGGCCATTGGCCTGAATTCCTTGGTGTATTTATCCTTGGCTACGTCTTGGGACTCATCGATCTCTAAAAGGATGTCAGCAGTATGACCGACAACTGAGCTAGACTCATCGGCAGACAGGAATATCTGTCTGGCATTGCCCAGCCTAACCATGTAGCCAGCCTCGGTGAACCAGATGCCACCGAAGCCAAAGTCGTCCAGCCTCTCCTTAAGCCGGCTCATGGAGATGATTGTCTGCGGCTTGAACGTCGGGGAACATTTGATGGCGTTGCCACCGGCAGCCATGAACATAGTCAGCAGCAACACTTCGAGGTGGGCAGAAAGCTCATTCTTACCGCCCTGGCGGGCGATCTCGACTGAAAAAGTCAAGCCCAAATTGCCTTGAATACTTTCGATTACTGCCTTAGCTACTTCCGCTTGATAAGGCCTCAACTTCATATCAAAAATCAAAGGTCAAAATTTTTGGTTTTTGATTTTTCATTTTATTATGGCTTTTATCCCCAAAGGTACGGCTATTTCGGTCAATACCCTGGTGATGGCCTCCTTAAGCGACTTCTTCTGCTCCTTGGTGATGTTGTAGCGAGTGGTGACAAGGCGAGCGATAGTGCTGGCTACCTTAAGATGAAGGTCGAATCTCTCCGGCTTTTCCACTATAAGCTCCCTGAGTTTAACGCGGAGTAGAGCAATCTCCTCATCAATGCCATCTATGCCTCTGGCTTCTTCAAGCTCCAGCCTTTCGGCTTCACTAAGTGCCTGACTGTAAAACCCGTGCCTTTTGCCTTTTGTGGCGCTTTTTCTTGCCATTTTCCATTGCCTTGATAAGCCCATAGACGAGAACATAGGCAGCTAAGTCATACCTCCGCTCGTCTAAAGCTATCTTTAATAATTTCGCCATAATCAGCGCTATATTAGCACTAATGTTCTAATAAGACAAGCCAATCCTGTCGCTCTTTAATATTATCCTCTCCTGGCACTTGCTTCTTGACCATTGCGAAGCACACAGTGGTGAAGCAATCTATTGATAGTAACGTAAGATTCTTCGCTGCGCTCAGAATGACACCTATAGCTACGACCATTCAGGGTCGCCCCGGTAAGATTTCGGCGGGGCTAAAGCCCCGCAGCTACATGTCCGTTTCGCAAACACGCTCTCCTTCGACGAGAGAGGGTGAGTTTGGGGATGAATCAACCGGTATGCTATACTTGTAGCCCAAAAGCTGTTAATTTCACTCGCTCCGGAGGCTGATTTATGAGAGATAAACTCAGGTTTGTTCTTTTTTTGTGTGCCACTTTGCTGATGCTGGCATGTGCTAATCCAGTACAAAAACATCTTGAGCAGGGTAACGCCTATTTCGACCAAGAGAAATGGGATGAATCTATTATTGAGTACAGCAAAGCAATCGAGCTCAACCCCAAGCTAGCATTAGCCTATAGCAAGCGGGGCTGGGCTTACGCCACTAAAGGAGAGTTGGGGATGGCTCTTGGTGATTTGAACAAGGCGCTAGAGCTGGCCCCCGGACTGGTTGAGGCATACAATTACCGAGCCTCCGTTTATCGTGCTCAGGGGCAATGGGACCTGGCCATCGCTGACCTTAACAAGGCTATCGAACTCGACCCGAAGCTAGCACTTGCTTACAGCCATCGGGGCTGGGCTTATATTAGCAAGGGACAACTGGACATGGCTCTTAGTGATTTAAACAAAGCTATCGAGTTAGACCCTAAACTGGCCGAGGCATATTACAATCGAGGCTTAGTCCATAATAGCCAACAACAGTGGGATATAGGCATTGCAGACTTGAACAAGGTAATCGAGCTTGACCCGACCAATTACATGGCATATAACGACCGCGCCTCTGCCTACACTAACATCGGAAAACTTGACCTGGCCATTGCTGACCTGAATAAAGCCATAGAGCTCATGCCTGGTTACGCTATTGCCTATTACAGTCGTGGCTTAGTCTACAAAGAGCAGGAGCAATGGGAGCTGGCCATCGCCGATCTGAGCAAGGCCATCGAGCTTGACCCGGAAGCAGCATTAGCCAAAAAAGAACTGGCTGAAACCTATGCTAAACGTGGCTATGATTATCGCTTTAAAGGACAACGGGAACAGGCTATTGCTGACCTGACCAAAGCTATAGAGCTAAATCCATATCTAGCCTTCGCCTACCTCCATCGGGGAATAGCCTACAATGACCAGGGCCAATGGGACTTGGCTCTTGCCGACCTGAACAAAGCCATCGAGCTCCAACCCGATGACCCCAGGGCATATCACAACCGGGGTTATACCTATCTCAACATGGGGCAATTGGATAAGGCAGCCACTGACTACAGTAAGGCGATTGAGCTTGACCCCAGCTACGCCATGGCTTATTACAACCGTGGAATAGTCTATTTCAACAAAGGACAGGCTAATTTGGCCATTGCCGACTTCAACAAAGTCATCAATATATCAGACGACCCAGACCTAGT
>JAPLHH010000186.1 GCA_026389735.1 Chloroflexota bacterium
TCATCTGAGCCTCCTTTCACTAAAAATCGCAGGTAAGTACTAATGTAGTTCTTTCTTAAGGTCTTGTCAATGATTTTTAAGAGATTTTTGAAAGGTTTTTTAGGGGAAAATCAGTCATATCCAGGGACAGTATAAAAAAGAAGGAAACGGGGGGAGGATTTTAATAAACCGACCTTAATCTCCCCTTACTCTGTCAATAAAACGATGCACCCTGGTGGGTCACAATTTGAGCATTTGTGACCGACTCTGCTCCGTCTCCACCATAGACTTCTATGTGGACTACGCAATATGAGACTGCCGAAAAAGTCCCCTTTCGTCCATTGATAAAATCTAATGAATTTTAAAAAACCTGGATACATAATATAGGGCTAAATACATGATAAAATACAGATAACTAATCGGAGGGAGGTGCGAATGCTCAAGCCAAAATCACCTCAAGAGTCGTTCTATGGTAGTTATCTGTATGACCGCATCGTCCCTGTCGACCATTTGCTCCGCAAGATCAACCAGGTGGTCGATCCCGTATCGAGTACGGGACAAGCTTTTCTTTTACAGGGCAAATACTTAAGGACAGGTACAACACGGATATCGGCCGGCCAGCAGAAGACCCGGAGTTCATGCTCCGGTTGTGCTTATTACAATATATTTACGGAGATTCCGATAGACAGGTGGTGGAAAATGCCAGGCTAAATCTGGCTTATAAATATTTCCTAGGACTGGCGGTTGATGCCGAGGTACCTGATTACACCACCATTTCTTATTTCCGCGCTCAAAGATTGGGGGAAGAGAAATTCCGATCGGTACTGGAACAGATCGTCGGGCAATGTATTAATAAAGGACTGGTAAAGGGCAAGCGGCAGATAATTGATTCAACCCCTGTTATCGCGAACATTAGTTTGAGTGGTATCACCGGACTGGTAAGGAAGTGCCGGGAGAACGTGCTGAAGACCATCGAAAAGCAGGATACAAATATGGCGGAAAGGCTGGGACTAAAGGATTTACAGAATGCCAGGAATGTAAAATTTGCTTCTAAGGAAGAAGGGCTTAAGCAAGAGATCGAAGCTGCCAGTAATTTACTTGATAGGATTACCGCTGAGCTTAGAACGAAAAAGATTAATCCGACTGAGGAACTCCAAAAAGACCTGGGATTATTGGAAAAGGCGGTTGTGGATAGGGAGGAGGATGCCAGGGATAAACTGCTCAGTCCGGTAGACCCGGACGCCAGGCAGGGGAAGAAAACAAGCACAACTTGGCCGGGTTACAAGGCCCACATCGTCATGGAAGAAGAGACCGGTATTATAACCGGAGTAGAAACAACCACGGCCAACGCCACGGATGGTAGCCAGCTCAAACCGATGCTCAAGGAGCAGGAAAAAGTCCACTCTATTAAACCGCGAGAACTCACCGGTGATAAAGCTTATGACTGGGGAGAAAATCTGGAATCACTGGCTCGTAGCGAGACCATCGCGAATATCAGTCTATCAAAGCAGGTGAACCACCGGAACGGGGTCGGTTATTTTACCGTCGATGATTTCCTATATGACCCTGAAAACATCAAACTGATGTGCCCGGCCGGGCATATCTCAACCAATTGTTACAGCGAAATTCTCTATAATTACCAGCTAAACAAACCGGGTTATGCTTTCCGGTTCAAGCCTAGTTTATGCAATGTCTGCTCGTTAAAAGCTAAATGCGTTAAGAATAAACAGGGAAGAAGAGTTTATATCAGCTATTATGAACCATACTTTCGGCTGGCGAGACAAAGACTGATGACCGAAGAAGGGAAACAAGCTTACCGTAATCGCTATAAAATTGAACAAAAGGTTGCCGATCTGACCAGATATTGTGGATTGAGAAGGTGCCGTTACCGCGGTTTAGACAGGGCTGAGATACACACTCTATTAGCGACCACGGTCTGCAATATCAAGCGGATGGTGAAACTACTATGGGGAAAGCCGTACAACTATTACCTTGAATTACCGGTAGCCGGATAAACGGCGAAGAACAGGGCCAAAGAGGAGTAAGACTACCCCGAAAAACGAGGTAATCATGACCTGATAAAGTGACCGAAAAGTGAACAAGATGGATTTTTAAAAAATCCCGCATCGCCGGAATAAGAAATCATTGTTTGAACCGGCTTTTTTCGGCAATCTCATTTTGACGAAATGTGCAGTACATCATATTCGATGTCCTGGCGTGAGGGGGCTTGTTTGTGGTGGAGACGAGGGAGAGAGCCTGTCTCAAAAGTCGGTCTCATGTGGTAGAATCAGGGCAAAGAATGGGAGGTGAGCCCGATGCCACTGCGGCCATTGAATCGTGAACAAGCCTGGCTACTACCACCAACACTGGGAGAATTGATTCCGAACGATCATCCTGCGCGTTTCGTGGCAGAATTTGTGGATGCCCTCGACCATGCAGCATGGGTTGAGTTAGGCATTGGTCCCGAGGGAGAACCGCTGGGTGCTCCGGCCTATCATCCAAGAGCATTGCTTAGCGTATGGCTCCATGGCTTTATGACTGGGATACGCTCTTCTCGAAAATTGGAAGCAGCTTGCCGCGACCAGGTGTCCTACCTCTGGCTAACCGGATGGCAGCACCCTGACCATAATACACTCTGGCGTTTCTATCAGGCCCATCGGCAGGCGATGCGGAAACTATTGAAATACACGGTGGCTACTGCCGTGAAATTGAACCTGATTGATCTGGCAGTGCAGGCGGTCGATGGCACGAAGATAGCAGCCAATGCTGCCGGTGACCGGACCTATGACGCGGCTGGACTGCAGCGTTTACTCGAGCGTGTCGAGTTGGCGATTGCTGAACTGGAGGCACAGAATGAGGCCGGGGACGATTCACCTCCACCTCGGCTTCCGGAGGAGTTACTTCGAGCGCAGGCGTTGCGACGGCAAGTCAGGGATGCCATGAGCCATCTCGTCCAGCATAAAGGGTTGTCACGGGTGAACCTGACTGATGAAGACGCCCAACTGATGAAAGGACGAGATGGGATCATCACTGGCTATAATGCTCAGGCGATGGTTTCCCCACTGGACCAAGATATGGCGAAGGGTAACGGGATGTTGATTACGGCGGCTGAGGTTGCAAACAGCGCTGCCGATTCCGGTCAATTCGTGCCCATGTTAGAGCAGGCCGAAGAACTAATAGGACAACGAGTCCCTGTCACTCTAGCCGATGGTGGTTACCATACTGCCGCCAGTTTGGAAGCCGGCGAGCGCCGCGGCCAGGTACTGGTCATGGCTGAGCGCTACCAGGGGGAAGTGCAAGCCCCCTATTTCAAAGACCAATTTGCGTACGATGCAGCGACCGACAGCTACATTTGCCCCCACGGACAGCGGCTCCCTTTCCGCAGTCTGCGCAAATCAAAACTCATTAGTTCGCGGTCAATCCGTGTCTACCGTGCATCGAGGACGGCCTGCCGCACTTGTCCAGCCTTCGGCGTTTGTACCAGGGACAAACATGCGGGTCGGGCACTCTGGATTAGTTCTTCCGATATGTTGTTGCGCAAACACCGACAGTGGATGCAAACCGACGAGGCGCGCAGTCTGTACTCTCGCCGCAAGGAGTTGATTGAGGCTGTCTTTGGCATCCTTAAAGACCAGTTGGGAGCACGGCGGTTCCTGCTCCGGGGTCTGGCAAATATTCAAGCTGAGTTTACCCTCCTGGCTACGGCTTTCAATCTCCGAACGCTATGCCGGGTCTGGAACAGGGTAAGAAAAACAGCTCAATTGGGGCAAGAATGGCAATTTCGAACACTAACTTCGAACGCACTAGAAAATGCTCTGAAATTTGGCTGCATTCCAATGATGCTAGCTGGATAACTGCCTCAGATCAGAGGCAATGTTTTCTGACCAAACAACTTTCTGAGACAGGCTCCCTCGTCGCTTGCGTCAGGTGATAGACAACCTGCTGAGCAACGCTGTCAAGTATTCACCACAAGGCACTGAGGTCGCTGTCCTTTGTGAAGTCAAGGGAAGGGAGATGGTGGTGGGTGTTCGGGATCAGGGGGTGGGCATTGCTCCCAAGGAGCAGGCCAGGGTCTTCGAGCGCTTCTACCAGGTAGCCTTTGCCAAGGGGAGGTAAGCCCAGCGGCGCTGGGTTGGGTCTGACCATCTGCAAGCGCATAGTGGAAGCCCATGGCGGTCGCATCTGGGTAGAAAGCGAAGTGGGCAAAGGGAGCACCTTTTGCTTTGCTCTGCCCTTGACGGTGAAGAAAGAGTAACGGCAATAGCTAATTTATCAGTTATG
>JAPLHH010000292.1 GCA_026389735.1 Chloroflexota bacterium
ACACCGCTGGATACATCAACTCCCCAGGGCTGGGTTTCCTTAACTAGCTGGCCGACATTGGTTGGCGTTAGTCCTCCAGCTATGAGTACAGGGAATCTGGCTGATACCTTCCCGGCTAATTGCCAATCGAAAGCCCGGCCTGTCCCGCCGTAAGTGTCTCCAACCTTTGAATCGAGAAGGCAGATAAGATTCTGTTTGGGCAATAGCTGATATCCCGTAGCTATTTCAGAGACGATTTGCTCGGCCGTCTGGGTGTTTGAGACATGGATAGTTTTGATAATTGGTCGCTTAATCTGCCGGCAGTAATCCCAATTTTCATCGCCGCTGAGCTGTACCCGGTCCAGATGACAATAATCGGCAATGCGGTTCACCTCGTCGACTGCTGAATTGACAAAGACGCCAACTATGGCCGGACGGGGCTTTAGATGGTAAACTGCTTCGACTAATTGCAGTGCCTTTTTAATAGAGACCTGACGCCGGCTGGGAGCAAAGACCAGCCCCAAGAAGTCAGCGCCGTCTTCGGCGGCTGCTAAGACATGCTGTATCTCAGATAGCCCGCAAATCTTAATCCTGGTCATAATAACTCTCTCATCCTGGCGGCTATATCAGGTGCCGACATTAGAGATTCACCGATAAGAACCGCATCAATACCCAACTGGCGCAACTTCTCTATGTCGGCTCGCTCTTTTATGCCGCTTTCGCTGACTACTATCCTGTCCCGCGGGATAAGCGGCCGCAGTCGCTCGGTAGTAGCAATGTCCACGTTAAAAGTGTTCAGGTCGCGGTTATTGATGCCGATAATCTTCGCCTGGCTCTTCAGGGCAATTTCGACCTCGGCTTCATTGTGCACTTCTACCAGGCAGCTCATATTCAGTTCATGGCTTATTTCTAGTAACTCCTGTAACTTTTTTGGCTCCAGAATAGCCACGATGAGCAACAGGCTGTCGGCACCATAAGCCCGGGACTCGTAAATCTGATAAGGGTCGACAATGAAGTCCTTTCTCAGCAGAGGTAGCTTATTAGACAGTGCCTTTCTGATGTCCTTGAGGTGGTCGAGGCTGCCCTGGAAGTGCAAGGCCTCGGTTAATACCGATATCGCCGCAGCGCCGTTGCCGGCATATATCTTGGCTATCTCCACCGGGTCAAAGTCAGGTCGAATGACGCCTCGGGATGGAGACGCTTTCTTGACCTCGGCAATAAGCTGAATACCGTCGCCTCGTAAAGCCGAAGCTAAGTCGAGGGCTGGAGGTTGCTCCAACGCTATCTTCTGCAGCTCGGGCATAGATAGGCGGCGCTTTTTATATTCGAGCGCTTCTAGATTCTGCGACACTATCCGGTCTAAAATCATTATCCTTAACTCAAATTTTGGCTAACCTTGATTAGCTGTTCTAATTTGTTCAAGGCATGGCCGCTGTCTATTGTCTTTTGAGCCAGTTCTACCCCTCGTCGAAGCGTTTCCACTTTATCCCCGGCCAAAAGAACTGCTGCCGTGTTCATCAGCACCGCGTCTCGTTGTGGGCCCGGGACACCGGCTAAAATATTGCGCAATAGCTCAGCATTCTCTTTGGCACTGCCGCCCTTCAAACTGTCTGAACTGGCACCGGGCAAACCAAGGTCCTCAGGATTGATAATATAGTTTACAATATGGCTGCCTTTGAGCTCGCAGACGTGAGTTTTCCCTGAGATGGTAATTTCATCTAAGCCATCCTCGCCGTGCACTACCAGAGCATGGTGACAGCCAAGGTGTTGAAGTGCCAGCGCCATTTTCTCTACCAGCGACTCATCAGCTACGCCCAGCACCTGGGCTTTGGCTCCAGCCGGGTTAGTCAGCGGCCCAAGTATATTAAAGACGGTACGAATTCCGATTTCGCGCCTGGGAACCGCCGCGTATTTCATAGCCGGATGGAATGCCGGAGCAAACATGAAACCGATGCCTATTTCTTTCAGGCATCTCTGTACTTGTTCAGCGTTGAGGTCAATCTTAACACCCAGAGACTCCAGGACATCGGCACTGCCGCACTGGCTGCTCATGGCACGGTTGCCATGCTTGGCCACCTTGAGCCCGGCTCCGGCAGCGACAAAGGCGGCGGTGGTGGAGATATTGAAAGTATGCGAGCCGTCACCGCCGGTTCCGCAGGTATCGACAACCAGGCCATCTATAATCACCGGAATAGCCTTGGCTCGCATTGTCCTGGCTAAGCCTACGATTTCATCCACAGTTTCCCCTTTAAGCCTCAGTGCAGTGACAAACGCGCCAAACTGGGCCGGCGTAGCCTCGCCCTGCATTATCTCCTCCATGACTTGTGCTGCGTCATCCGCAGCCAGTGAGCGTCCGGAAACCAAAGCTGCAATAGCTTCCTTAATCATGTTATACTCATCCTCCCTTTAGAAAATTCCTCAATATATCCTTTCCCCCCTGGGTCATAAATGATTCAGGGTGAAACTGGACTCCTTCTACCGGGTATTGGCGATGTCTCAGACCCATTATGGTGCCATCATCTA
>JAPLHH010000078.1 GCA_026389735.1 Chloroflexota bacterium
AAAAGCTGCTGTCTTCTGACCTTCAATTCGGTACGGATTCAGCGAATTAACCAGCGTAACCGGGTGCTTTTGAACTAGGCTGCGAACTATTTGGAGAGCCTGGTCGAAATTGCCCTGTATAGCGATGATTTTAGCCCCGTAAGCAATAGCCTGAGCTAACTTCCCTAAAGCAATCTTGCCTTTTGGCACAATAACGACAACATCAAGACCAAATCTAGCTCCATAAGCAGCGGCTGAAGCGCTGGTATTCCCAGTAGAAGCGCAAATCACGCTGCGACTGCCCTCTTCCACAGCCTTGGCTATAGCTACAACCATGCCCCGGTCTTTGAAAGAGCCACTGGGATTACACCCCTCAAGCTTAAAATAAAGCTCACCGCAGCCAAGCTCCTTCTCTAAGGCAACGGACCTGACCAGAGGAGTATCTCCCTCACCCAGCGTTATCAGAGGAGTAGCCGGAGTAATCGGCAGAAAATCACGGTATCTGACTAGAACACCACGCCCCATTGTTCTTCCTAAGCCTCTACTCTGACAAAATTAGTGATTTCTTTGACTACACCTAAATGCTCAGTTTCCTTGAGGGCCTGCTGAACTGCCTGTTCTTTAGCTGGATGAGTCATTATAACAATCTCAGCAATCTGAGTAGATGGGTCGGTCTCCTTCTGAATTACCGAAGAAATGCTAATGGCGTGGTCACCCAATATTTTAGAGATTTGCGCCAAAACGCCTGCTTGGTCAGCAACGCTCATTCTCATATAATATCGAGTCTCTATATCAGCCATAGATTTAACAGTCCGTCCGCTTGCAAAAGGCAACCTTGGAGTATCAGTCGTTCCACGGTTGATATTTTGAGCTATCTTGATAATATCGGAAACAACCGCGCTTGAAGTTGCTCTGGGGCCAGCTCCCTCACCATAAAAGATAACCTTACCCACCAGGTCGCCTTCCACATGAATGGCGTTGTAAACGCCATCTACCTTAGCCAGCAGAGAATCCTCGGGGATAAATACAGGATGAACGCGAGCTTCAATAGAATCCCCAGATCGTTTGGCAATAGCCAGAAGCTTTATGGCATAACCCAATTCACGAGCATAGCGAAAATCACGAGCCTGGAGCCGTGAAATTCCCTCATGGTAAACATTCTCTGGCCTAACTTCAGTGCCGAAAGCAATGGTTGTCAGGATAGCTAACTTATAGGCAGCATCAACTCCTTCTATATCCTTGGTTGGGTCAGCTTCAGCATAGCCTAACTCCTGAGCCTTTTTCAAAGCCACAGAAAAATCCAGCCCTTCCTTGGCCATTCGAGTCAAAATATAATTAGTTGTTCCATTAACAATTGCGTAAATGGCTGAAATATCATTAGCCACCAGGTCTTCCTGAAACGGAGCAATTAGAGGTATACCACCGCCAACACTAGCCTCATAGCGAAGAGCCAGTTCATGGTCTCGAGCCACAGTCAGAAGCTCGCTCCAGTGTTTGGACATGACCTCTTTATTAGCAGTAACAACATGCTTGCCGCGAGTTAAAGCCTCTCTTATATATTCGAAGGCAGGATGTTCACCACCAACAAGCTCCACAACTATATCTACCTCAGGATGGCTCACTAGCTCCTCAAACTGAGTAGCAAAAATACGATGCTCAATTCCCAATGAGCCGTGCTTAGCTAAGTCTTTCTCTAACACCTTCTTTAAGACCAGTTTGCTGCCCGCTTCTCTAGTCAAAGTATCCGTTTTGCCCATCAAGACCTTGGCCACGCCACCACCAATTACACCCAAACCCATCAAACCGATACCAATGCTCTTCCTAGCCACCATAACGATTACCCCCTGTTCTTAAGAACTCGAGCCACTGCCCAGGACTTTTGCTCTTCAGTCAAATACGTTTCTATCGAGTTCTTTTTGCTCTGCTCACTAAGTAAGTCTTCAAAAAGTCTCAATTTCAGCGTATTCCTAGTCTCATCATCTAACGCCCGACTGTCATCTCTATCTACAACCTTGACCAGCCAATAACCTCCCTTAGTTAGAACAGAGTCATCAGCTGCCGGTTGGCTCACAACGCCTGGTTCAAGCTGCATAGCAAATCCCATAACAACCTTGCTACTGATTCCCCCTTGTTGAGTCCAACCCAAATCACCCTCCTGCTCCTTACTCGCTGAATGCTGGGAATATTCTTTAGCCAAAGCGCCAAAATCCTCACCAGCTTCTATCCTAGCTCTTATCTCTTCTGCCTCCCGTCGACTCCCTAACAGAATACCTCTAGCATGACTACCCTTTTTCTCGTCCTTTTCCATCACTTCCACCAGCCAGTACCCTATTCCTTTGGTGACTGAACCATCATAAGTCGGCTCGCTGAGCACTCCTGGCTCAAGGTCAAAAGGAATGTCTTTAAGTAATGAATCTCCTAAATTTCCCAGAAATACATAAGCAAAATCTTTAGGCAGCCAGCCTAAATCGCCGCCTTTCTCCTTAGTTGTTGCTTCCAGAGAGTATTCCTTCGCCAGAGCAGCAAAATCATCTCCAGCTTTCAGTCTATCTATGACTTTCTTAGCTACCTCGTTGCTTTCCAAAAACATTGCTTGAACCTGCACCTGTTCACACTCAGTCGGCACTTTCGGGTCAAAGTAGCTTTGAAATAGTCTAGCTGCCAGCAGTTTAGAACTAATGGTGTCCCTGTACACCTTATCATCGGGGAGACCCAGACTTTTAAACTCACTATTTACTTCATCTGTACTCACACCAAAACCGAGGTCTGCAGATACCTCCCTTATTACCTCACCGGATTCGATGACGCTAATAAGCTCGTCTGCCATAGCTGAGGTCGCAGTAGAATCCTTCCCTCGACTGTAAAGTTCAAGCAACTTTATGTAATAATCCATATCAAAGACAGTACCATTTATTTTCACCACAGGCTGATGGAGCGGTTTAACTTGCTCATCGTAATATCCATAGCCAATATA
>JAPLHH010000004.1 GCA_026389735.1 Chloroflexota bacterium
CGATGACAGAAAAAAGAAGAACAGGGATAGCAGACCCTGTTCCGAGCGCCAACGAGGGATCTCGCTCCTAGAAATAACAACAGCAAGTGTCACTAATGTGCTGGATGAGTACACATTCTTGCCAGCTAACTTTTCCTGTGCTACACTCAATCTGAGTCCCTGTAGCTCAGTGGACAGAGCGGCTGCCTTCTAAGCAGCGGGTCGTGGGTTCGAATCCCTCCAGGGACGCATTTCATTCAAACCCTCTTGTCTTCTTTTACCTTCTTTCGCCTCCTTGATTTGCGTGTCCTACGTTCTCTGTAGTTTCGCATCCGGCAACGAGTAGAGCAGAATCTTGCTCGCGGGTCTGGAGCATCAAAATACTCACCACAACTATGGCATTGTATAAACCTGGTTCTACCAGTAATCTCCAAAAGAAACATCAACCATATCGTGGCCAACAAACTGTCAGGAAATAAATAAATCTCAGAGCTCTGGAAAGGTAGCAGTTTCGGGGTTAACGCGTTAAGTAAGCGCTTGTCCGCTTCAAGGGAAAGATAATATAATGCTGGCCCCCTGGCATCCCCCCTGCTCCATCTGTCCAAGAGATTAATATTTGCTCTACTTACCAGTGGCACATCGTTGTTACCAAGTCTTATTGTTACACCGTCTCGATGCCATAAGACGGTATTCTTCAGCTTTTCATCGTTTCTCAATACCATATCCCATAATTCCAAGCATGTAGCCAAATCTCCAATCTCTTCCTTCCACCAAATCAAGGATTCCCCCAGTTGAAGCTGTTGCCCGCTATTCCGCTTCTCAAATACCAAGTTGTGCACCGGATGACGCTTCAATAAGCCATATCTGTTCGCGAATTTCAGTATCTCTTTTTCATCTTTTTTCATAAGGCTAGCGAATTGGCGGTGCAATGCACTTCCAGGAGACCTCAATTCCGGAGCCATTGATTGCTTGCCTCCATTCGTCAGCAGGCTATATCTACGATGGCGTATCGAATTGGGGACTATCCACAAAGGCTTCTCGTCAGTTTTTTTTAGGCCAATGTTAAATACGGTCTTTAGTATTTCACTCTTGAAACTACCGTCAATAGAAGTGAGTGGATTACACTCATTAATCCTGGCGAGAACCTCACTATTATCGAAGCCCAGTACCGGGGTCCCGCTCAGAGAATAGCCATCCTGGCATACGCTTAGCAGGGGCATCGACCCGATTCTTACGTCTCCTAAGGAAATCCAATGTTCGTTATGCATTTTGTTACGAAAAATTACACTACTTCCGTAACATCAGTTTATAACATAAACAAATCCAAGTCAAGAGGGTCTAAGCAGAACAACGGTTTGTGGACTATGATAGAACCAAAAGTATTAGATACTACATGTGCGCACAGATAATTATAGTATTCCTTTTGCCTGAGACTTTTCAATATAAGCAAGCGCGATAGCATGAATTCAAGAAATATCATATAATTCTGGGAGCCGCATGGAGCAAAACCAGCTTAGTCAGGACTTAACAAAACTGAGAGAAAGTCTAGGCTTGCTTCCCGAAGCAATGGCTAACCCTGCTTTTGTAGTCGTTAGCGGTTTGCCAGGTACAGGCAAATCCTTCTTCTGCCGTAAACTGGCTGAGAGACAGTCCTTCTGTATCCTTGAGAGCGATACGATGCGTAAAACTTTATTCCCCTCTCCCGATTACAGCGTCGCCGAAAGTGCTCGCCTCTTCGCCGCATGTCACAGCCTTATCGAATGGCTTCTAAAAAAGGGGGTGCCTATTATATTTGATGCTACAAACCTATCAGAACGACATCGGGAACATCTTTACCACATTAGCGACAGAACCGGAGCGAGACTGGTTTTGGTACGCGTTGAAGCACCGCCAGCAGTAGCTTATCAGCGCCTTCAAGCAAGAAAAAATGCGGCTAATCCAGAGGATAAATCAGACGCTGATTGGGAGGTATATAGGCGGATGGAACCACGAGCGGAAAAATTCCAACGCAACTACTTCGCTGCCGATACCTCACGGGACATCACCCCTGTGATTGAAAAGATAATGCGCACCATAAATCGTTGAGATTTCAGAGGTGGTGAATCGAAAAGAAGGCATTTAATTACACGGCAGGATAGCGTAAAATAGATGGCAACCAAGCTCAGGAAACTTCGAGAGGCCAAAAATTAAGTATGGGCTCAACATTTAGGAGGCAGAGTTGGAAGTAAAGATAATCACCGGCGATATTACAAGCGTTGAAGCTGATGCCATCGTAGTCAACCTTTTTGAAGGAACAAAAAGCCCCGGTGGAGCAACAGGCGCTGTGGACAAGGCTCTTGACGGAGCTATCACTAAGCTTATTGAACAGGGCGAGATCAAGGGAAAGCTTAATGAAATCAGCATCATCCATAGCCTGGGCAGGATCCCAGCGCGCATTGTGGCTGTTGCCGGACTCGGCAAACAGTCGGAATTCACTCCGGATAAGATTCGTAGTTTAGCTGCGGAATTCTGCCGCTCTCTAAGAAGGCTGAACTGCAGACGAATAGCCACCATCATCCACGGTGCTGGTGCTGGTGGAATTGTGCCCGAGGCAGCATCTCAAGCCATAACCGAGGGCAGTCTCCTCGGGCTGTATAGATTCCAAAAGCATATAACTAAGGAACCTGAAAACCAAGATATTGAAGAGCTTCTTATTGTGGAAAGGGATGCGGCCAAATTACCAGCCCTGAAGCAGGCCTGCAAAACGGGAAAGGTAATTGCGGAAGCTACCAATTTAGCCCGGGACTTGATAAATGAGCCAGCCAATTACATGACGCCTAGCGATATGGCGAAAATGGCAGAGGAGTTAGCAAAAACCCACGGCCTTGGTTTAACCATCCTGGATCGAGAGCAGATGGAAAAAGAAGGGATGGGCGCGCTTTTGGGTGTAGCTCAGGGAAGCCGACAGCCGCCAAAGCTAATAGTCCTAAGTTACAAAGGTGGCAAGACGTCCTCTGATACCCTGGGCTTCGTCGGCAAAGGTATAACTTTCGATTCCGGAGGTATATCAATTAAACCATCTGAGGGCATGACTGAGATGAAAGGTGATATGGCAGGTGCTGCAGCAGCCATGGCAGCCTTAGGAGCAATCGCCCAGCTGAAGCCAAAGGTCAATGTTACTGCCGTTGTTCCAGCTACCGAAAATCTACCCGGAGGCAATGCTCTCAAGCCGGGGGATATCCTGAAAGCCGTGAATGGTAAGACCATAGAGGTCGTAAACACTGATGCTGAAGGAAGACTTATCTTGGCTGACGCTCTAAGTTATGCTGTCAAACAAGGGCTGTCACCACTGGTAGATCTGGCTACATTGACTGGCGCCTGCCGTGTAGCTCTCGGAGATATTTACAGTGGTATCCTTGGTAATTCCCAGGAGCTAATAGAAAAAGTAGTCAAGGCCGGGGCTGATGCAGGAGAGCATCTCTGGCAAATGCCAATGCACGAAGAATATAAAGAGCAGAATAAAAGCGATGTAGCTGATATCAAAAATAGTGGTGGTAGGTGGGGTGGTGCCATCACCGCAGCACATTTTCTAGCCGAATTTGTTGGAGATACACCTTGGGTGCATATCGATATTGCTGGCACCTCTTTCAGAGACAAGGAGCGCGGCTATTTGGTAAAGGGAGCTACGGGAGTCGGCGTGCGAACCTTGATTAACCTCGCCTTGGCTTTAGCTAGGCAAGATTAGCTAAGCAGACTCCAAGTTTGCCCCGTACATAAACTAAATACGAGTAGGTTTGCAATGAAACTGAAATGGCTGGGACATTCTTGCTTTCTGATTACAT
>JAPLHH010000099.1 GCA_026389735.1 Chloroflexota bacterium
CTAAGGTTAGGGCAGTAACTGTTCATTCGAGTCAAGGGTACCGGTAAATATCGCTACCTCCAGGTAGTTGAGAATCATCGAGACGGATCTCGGACTATACAAAGTGTTCTATGCACCCTTGGAAGGGTAGACCATCTGGTGGAAAGCGGCGCCACCGATTCCCTTCTGCGTTCTCTAGGGCGCTTCAGCCGGCAGGTTAAAATCATAGATAACTATCAGCAAGGACGGCTGGAGGCTGGGAGAGTCAAGCAATTAGGCCCTGACCTGGTTTTTGGCAGACTCTGGCAAGAGACGGGCATACAGAAGATTTTATGGGGCCTGCTTAAGGGACGGGAGTATGAGTTCCCGGTCGAGCGAGCTATCTACCTCACGGTTTTGCACCGTCTTTTTCAATCCGGTTCGGACCGGGCGGCGGAGCATTGGAAACGGGATGTCAATCTGCCTGGTGGAGAGACTCTCCGCTTGCATCACCTGTACCGGGCTATGCGTTGGTTAGGAGAAGTTAAGGATAGTGTAGAAGAAGCATTATTCCTGAGCCACCAGGACCTTTTTAGCGATCTTTCGCTAGCTTTCTTTGATACCACCAGTATCTATTTTGAAGGAGCAGGAGGAGAGAGTCTGGGCCAGTATGGTAATTCCAAGGACCACCGCCCTGACCTCAGGCAGATGGTCATGGGGGCAGTGCTGACAGGAGAGGGAAGGCCGGTCTGTTGTGAATTATGGCCGGGCAACCAGGCAGATGCTAATTCCCTGTTGCCAGTAGTAGACCGGTTATGTCAGAGATTTGGTTTAAGGCGGGTCTGCTGGGTAGCTGACCGTGGGATGATTAGCCAGCAGACCATAGAGGGATTAGAAGAGCGTAAACTGGAATATATCCTGGGAGCCAGGATGCGGCGGCAGAAGGAAGTGCGGGAAGATGTCCTGGAAAGGAGCGGGCGTTATCAGGAGGTAGCAGAGAATCTGCGGGTTAAAGAGGTCTGGGTAGGAGAGCGGCGATATATCGTCTGCCATAACCCTCATGAAGCTCTCAAGGATGCGGCTGACCGTGAGGCGATTGTGAAATCACTCGAAGATCAATTGAAGAACCATAGAAGCCAGCTGGTAGGTAATACCGGGTACCGGAAATACCTGCGACTGGAGAAAGGCGCCTTCAGTCTGGACAGGCAGAAGGTAGAGGCGGAAGCTCGCTACGATGGCAAATTTGTACTCAGGACGAATACTGAGTTACCAGCCTCTGAAGTAGCCCTGCACTATAAGCGCTTACTGCTGGTAGAGCAATTTTTCCGGGCGGTGAAATCCATGCTGGACAGTCGCCCTATCTTTCACCAGGGAGATGAGACTATCCGGGGGCATGTCTTTTGTTCCTTCCTGGCGCTGCTCTTACATCACGAGCTTGAGCAGCGCTTGAAGAAGCGATCTTATCACTTTGAATGGGATGTCATTCGCCAGGATTTAGAATCGTTGGCCGAAGTAGAGGTGCGAGAAGAAGAACAATGGTATCTGTTACGTACTGCGCTTCAAGGGGTGGCAGGTAGAGTGCTTCAAGTGGTGGGGGTAGCGATGCCACCTTCGGTTAGATTGATGGATAATGTGGTGCCAAAGAATTAAAAACGCCCAATTTTAGCTTCAAATTTAAGTTCACTGTTTAACTTGGGTCAAGGCTACCTGTTTAACGGAGGAATGAATGGAAAGCATGAGAGATAAAGCCACCATAGCGGGGGTCGGTTATACGCCGCAGGGTAAAGTTCCCGGCAGAAGCTCAATGAGCTTTCATATAGAAGCGGCCTGTTCGAGGTCTTGCCGGTCAAGCTTATTGAGGGCACGGGAATAGAAGCCGTGTTTGCGGGCGTTTTGATTGCCATAAGGGGCGCCGCGGCGGGGTTTCTCCATCAAAATCCCTCTCAGCCTCCCTT
>JAPLHH010000071.1 GCA_026389735.1 Chloroflexota bacterium
TGAGGAGAGGGTTCAGTACCTCTTGTCTCTTCCTCCACCATGTCCACTATATCCCCTGCCGCCATAAGACCCACCGCCTCTGTCATCAGAGCGTGGTTTAGCCCCATTTACGATGAGCGTCCGATCCTTAAAGGTCTTCCCGTTAAGACCAGCGATTGCCGCCTGCCCCTCAGATACTGAGGGCATCTCAACAAACGCAAATCCTCTGGGTCTACCGCTATACTTGTCAGTTGGAATGCTTATAGATTCCACCGTTCCAAAAGAAGTGAATTCTCCCCGTAATTCCTCTTCGGTCACATCAAAGGATAAATTACCTACATAGATTTTCATAATCTGCCCCCTTCCTTTTCTTGAATTATTTCTCCTACTCCACTTAATATCTCTGACGCCGCCTTCTCCTGGCGCTGTTCTTGGCCTTTATACGAGCAGCGTCTCGCTTGGATATGAAGTGACTATGAGCCTTCGCTTCTCGCAGGATGCCACTCATCTGTACCATCCTTTGAAAGCGCCGTAACAAAGAATCCTGTGTTTCGCCTTCACGTATTGAGACCTTTAACGACAAAACTTATACTTTCTAGAAGCACATCCGGGTCGGTTGCCCGACCCGGACGTGACTTGAGGTTGAACCTCGCTTATCTGCTCGGTCTGACCTTGCGGTAGCAATCGCTGCAGTACACTGGTTTGTCCCCGCGTGGTTCAAAGGGTACTTCAGTGGCTTTGCCGCACTCAGCACATGTTGCAGGGAACATCTGGCGTTGCGACCCGTAACCTTGGCCGCTACTTCCGTAGCGCTCAAGTTTCCTTGCCTGACGGCATGAGGGACAGCGCTTGGGCTCATTAGTGTAGCCCTTAGAATGGAAGAACTCCTGGTCTTCAGCGCTGAAGGTGAACGTAGTACTGCAATCAGAGCACTGGATGGACTTGTCTGTGAAAGCCATTGGATGACCTCCTCTCTTCTCTAATTTTTAGTTTTAGTTCGGGTCATCCAATACTAGGTAATCCGAAGGTTCCAAAAGCTTGTAATAACCTAAACCGTA
Source organism: Chloroflexota bacterium (assembly GCA_026389735.1). The sequence goes on from JAPLHH010000071.1 coordinate 1,038, forward strand.
ACTAATTAGTTACATTATACACTAAAGGGATGTTCTGCGCAATGAACGTCAGCTTTTGAAAAGGCAAGGCAGTAACGTCGAATTAGAGCACTAGCCACAATCCCTGGCAGACAAAGAAATGGAGTTGGGACATCAAAGATATATGCTAGACGTTACTGAGCTTTATGCCGAAGTGTTCAGTCAGGGAACGTTTTTGAGAAGGATACCGCGTTACGAGCGGTTCAAGTCTATTGTGATGGACCATTTTGGGCAGTTCCCGAACTTTTGCTTGTTAATCCTTGTTCTCACCCCTTAATCCTCTCGTATCTCTCTGGTGATGCTTCTACTGAAAGACGCGAGGTCGTTCATCCTAGTTACAGCTGCGGGCGCAGTGCAGTGCCGGATTTTATACAAACTCTCCCGTTTTTGTTGAAAGGTATGATATTATCTAGTAGAGAAAACTGGTAGACAAGCACTGCTAGGGAGGAAGACAATGAGACGTTACCTAACATTGATTATTCTTGCCGTTAGCCTTGTGGCGCTCTCTGCGCTGGTATATTTTGTTCACTACTTAATTTTTCGAGATGTTCATCACATCTTTATTTACATGGTTGGCGACCTGGCTTTCCTGCCGCTTGAGGTATTCCTGGTGGTGATTGTAATTGAGCGTGTGCTGGCTCGCCGTGAGAAGCAGGCTATCATGCAAAAGCTCAATATGGTCGTGGGTGCTTTTTTCAGCGAGGTGGGCACCGGGTTGCTTCAAAGGCTTCTCAGTTGCTTTAAGAAAAGCGAGGATATTAGCCGATACCTTGCCATTAAGCAGAACTGGACTCACGCAGATTTCAAGAAAGCAATGTCTTTTGCTAGAGCTATTGAAGACGAGCCTGACTGTTTAAACATAGACCTTGACGAGTTAAAAACGTTCCTTATCCGGAAGCGGTCGTTCTTGTTGGCGCTGTTGGAAAACCCTAACCTTCTGGAGCATGAGCGCTTTACTGATTTACTCTGGGCGACTTTCCACCTTACTGAGGAGCTAGAGGCGCGGAAATCACTGACGGACTTTCCAGAGGCTGATATTAGACACATCGCTGGTGATATCCAGCGGGTGTATCGTCATCTGATAGTCGAGTGGTTATGTTATGTGGAACACCTGAAATCAAATTATCCATATCTTTTCTCACTGGTGGCTAGAATGCATCCCTTTCAAGAGCGCCCATCGCCGGTGGTGGTATAAACCTCAAAGATAGTATAATCTATACATTCAGATAAAGAACAGTGCGCATGGAGTTTTTCTACATTAGCACTTGTGAGTCGGAATGATGTAGCTCAGGGCAAAATAGTCTTGGAAGCATTTGTGGTTTTGCCTGTCGAATAATCATTGGGCGAGATTAATATGTCTTCTAAAAGCAAGAAACTAGGGCCGAGCTGGCTGGACAGGGCTAAAATCCGCATCAAGATGATGCTGGGTATGCACATCTTGCTCTGTGATAGCTGTAAGTGGGACTGGCGAAGTGCCTGCCATAATCCGGAACGCCCTAACGCTGTCTGGTGCCCCGATTATGAGAAAAGGGGCACATAACTCAACTTCGGAGAGAGTTCCAGCTATTGTGAGGAATGCTCGGGGCCCCTTGACACAGGTGAGTATTTGGTAAACTGCTAGCAGTGGGTCATCTTGTACTTAGCCTTTCCGCGCTCCCGGTATAAAACGAACTTAATTTTCTGCCCTTTTAGCAAATATCCTTCGCTCTGCTTGCGCAGCTTTCTGAAATCCGCTGACTCCAAAAAGGTCCGAAGAAGCTCTACCTTTTCTCCGAATTCACTATCACCTTTGCCGGCCTGCAAATAACTGCTCACCAGATTCTCATACTCTCTTCTGGCTACAGTTTCGATGCAGTGAGAAAGGTCTGGGACAAGCTCTATCTGGACCATTTCTGTATCTACGGTGATGATACAGCTTGCCATATGGAAATGCAAAATGGGCAACGGCTGCCAACTCTTTGACACTACGAAAGCCCGATGTTATGATGATATTGAGTTACCTAACCAGACATTTGGTTGGGTTGCATATGGAAAGCGTTGACGGTTTATATCTATATTTAATACTGTTTTTGATTTGCCTTGGGATAGCAGCTTTCTTCTGCAGTGCTGAGACGGCTTTTATCGGCATGCAGAGGCTTCGCCTCAAGCACCTTATACATACCAATCACCCCAAGGCTAAGGTCGTGGCTAAGATTGTGGAGCAGCCGGAGAAGTTCCTGGCTACTGTCCTTCTGGGCATTAATTTCTTTGAGACTGCGGTGGCTACGCTGGGAACGCTAATAGCTGTATCACTGTGGGGCGTGAACTTAGGGGCAGCCATAGCCACTATCGTCATCACGATATTAACCTTAGTTTTTGCCGAACTTATCCCCAAAAGTTTAGCTGCTCGCTATGGAGAGAGGATAGCGTTGCTGTATGCTAGGCCAATAGAATTCATCTCGATTATCCTTTATCCATTCGTCTATGTCCTGAATCGTATTGGCATAAGATTCACCAAGCTGGCTGGTGAGGGTGCCGAGCCGAGGCCAACGATTAGCGAGGAGGAATTCCGCACGGCTATTACCGTTGGTGAGGCTGAAGGGATTTGGGAGGAAGAGGAAGCTGAGATGCTGCATAAGGCCTTTGAGTTCGCTGACCGGCCGGTTAATGAGGTAATGCAACCGCGAACCGAGGTTACCTGGCTGAAGCAGGGGACGAGCTTAGCTGCCTTTCTTGATACCTATCGCCGATATCCCTTCTCTCGTTTTCCAGTTTATAAAGGGACTACTGATAATGTGACCGGCGTTTTGTCCGTTAAGGATATAATTATGGCTCAGGCCAATAATTCTTTGAATATGGACAGCCCTATTGATGAGCTGGTGCGCCCAGTCCATTTTGTACCTGAGACCAAACGTCTGGGTGAGCTTCTGGTTGAGATGCGGGATAACAATTACCATATGGTAGCAGTTGTTGATGAGTATGGTGGTGTGGCTGGTATAGCTACTCTGGAGCACTTGACTGCGGAGATAATGGGTGTCATTG
>JAPLHH010000163.1 GCA_026389735.1 Chloroflexota bacterium
AGCCGGGGTGCAGCCAGGCGCAGCCTGAGAGGCATTGATGTCGCCAATGAGCTAAGAGCTAGAGGTATCACGGTAAAAACCGATAGCATGGCTTCGCTGGCAGAAGAGGCATCACAAGCCTATAAAGATGTTACTCAGGTAGTCGAAGTAACCCATCAAGCCGGAATCTCACGAAAAGTCGCCATGGCAAGCCCCTTAGGAGTTATCAAAGGCTAGTGGTAAGAACGAAAGAAGCTCCCATTAAGCTCCCTTCTCCGAACCCCCAAGGAAAGGTATCAGTAGAAGAAGCCATTTCAAAGCGAAGGTCAGTTAGAAGGTTCAGAGCCCAACCATTGTCTTTAGCACAGCTTTCCCAGCTATTGTGGTCAGCCCAAGGCATAACCGGCACTGGCGGACAAAGAGCTGCTCCCAGCGCTGGAGCCACCTATCCTCTAGAGATTTTTGTCGCCATTGGTGAACACGGAATAGAAAGCTTAGCAGCCGGCATATACCACTATCAAGTAGATAGCCATTCTCTGAGCCTGCATCTTAGTGGCGACTTAAGGCAGAAACTAGCTGATACCGCCTTGGGCCAAAGCTTCATTGCCAACTGTCCGGTTAATATGGTGGTCTGTGCTCTTCACCCCAGAACTGCCTATAGATACGGCAGGCGTGGCGAGAGATATGTCCATATGGAAGTCGGGCATGTCGGCCAAAACGTCTCACTACAGGCTGTGGCCCTGGGCTTAGCTACGATAATGGTCGGCGCCTTCGAAGACGAAGAGGTAAGGAAAGTCCTAAAAATCGAAGAACAAATCAAACCATTATACATAATTCCAGTGGGCAAGCCAGTATAATTACCTAAGTACGAAATCGATTGTTCTTATCCCTCGGATATATTACAATTAAGCGATTAACAGGGAGGTTCAACAATGCCACAAACCAGAGAAGCAGTCATAGTAGACTACCTGAGGTCTGCGTTTTCAAGGTCGAGGCCGAGAGAGCCAGAGAAGGATGTGTTCAATGGCCTGAGAATGGATGCCGTTGCCGGAACGCTGATAAAGGAGCTCATCAAGAGAACCAAGGTTAAGTCAGAGCAAATCAATGACGTATTGGTTGGCACCGCCTTTCCAGTGGGTGAGCAGTGGTTATATGGAGGTAGAAGCGTAGTATTTGAGGCAGAATTGCCATTCGAGGTTCCGGGCGAACAAATCGATAGGCAGTGCGGGTCTTCAATGTCAACCGTACACACAGGTGCTATGGAGATAATGCTTGGTTACTCGGATATTGTTATCTCGTGCGGGATTGAGCACATGACGCATATCCCGATGCCTGGTCCTGGTATTGACCCGAGTAAAATAATGCGAAGCCCAGACCCTGCCTTCATAACGGATGACCGCTTCAAGAAATACGACTTTATGACAGCCGTGAACATGGGGCTCACCGCAGAAAAGTTGTTTTCGGAGTCTGGTTTAACCAGAGAGGACATGGACAAGTGGGCACTTAGAAGCCACCAAATGGCAGCCAAAGCGCTTGCAGAGGGATACTTCAAAGGCGAGATAATGCCCATTGAAGTAACGCTGGCTGATGGTACAAAGCAGGTCATTGACAGGGATATGAGCATCAGGGCAGACACAACGATGGAAGGCCTTGCTGCACTTAAACCGGCATTTAAGCCGGATGGTCAGATAACCGCCGGGAACTCTTCACCGTTGAACGCTGGCGCCACCGCAATGATGCTGATGTCGAAGGAGAAGGCAAAAGAGTACAATCTCAAGCCTTTAGCCACAATCGTGTCTATGGGATGGGCCGGCGTAGACCCGACGGTTATGGGAAAGGGGCCGGTACCGGCCAGCAAAATGGCGTTAAAACATGCCGGGTTAGATGTGAAAGATATTGACTTCTGGGAGATAAACGAGGCGTTTTGTATTGTAGCCCTTTATGCCATAAAAGAGCTGGGCATTAACCCCGAGAAAATCAACGTAAAAGGTGGAGCTACCGCAATCGGCCACCCGCTCGGCGCCTCTGGAACCAGGCTCGTCGGCACATTGGCTAGAATACTGAACATGGAAGGTGGGACTTATGGTCTGGCAAACGCCTGTATCGGTGGAGGGCAAGGAGTAGCCACAATTATTAAGAGGGAAAAGTAGTAAAGGCTTAAGTTCCCAACGTTAATCTAATAGAAATCTTTGACGTACTAACAGGCAACGCAATCCTGAGAACTCATATCAACTGCGTTGCCTGTTTTCATTACGCTTGATCAGCCAGTATTCCACACTGTCCACCAGAGCCAACCAGCTGGCCTCAATGATATTGGTCGAGCTGCCCACAGTTCGCCATTGCTTCCGGCCGTCGCTGGACTCAATGAGCACCCGCACCTGAGAACCAGTGCCGGCACTTTCTTCTAAAATCCGCACTTTATAGTCAACTAACTCAATGGCAGTCACGTCAGGATAGAACTCCTGCAAAGCCTTTCGCAAAGCCCGGTCGAGTGCATTCACCGGACCGTTGCCCTCGGCAGCAGTATGAATAATTCTGTCACCAACTTTCACTTTGACTGTAGCTTCGGAAAGCAGCTCCGTTTCGCTTTCACTTGACGGGCGACGATGCTTCTCCACCAACACCATAAAGTCAATCAGTTCAAAAGGAGGCTTATATTCAGGCTGAACTCGGTGCAATAATAATTCAAAGGAGGCATCTGCATCTTCATATTGAAAGCCACGGCTTTCCAATAGCTTTATTTGCTGCAGTACCTGGCGCGTTTGTTTGCTCTTCGATGGCAGAGCGATACCTAGCTCCTTAGCCTTATAGATAATGTTGCCCTTGCCCGATAATTCAGACACAACCACCTTAGGGCGGTTGCCCACCAGCTCAGGGTTGATATGCTGATAGCTGTCTTCCCACTTCATGACGCCGGATACATGCAGGCCGCCCTTATGAGTAAAGGCACTGGTGCCAACATAAGGTAAATGATTGGACGGAGCCAGATTGGCTAATTCAGCCACGTAATGAGAAACTTCAGTTAGCTTAGCTAGCTGCTCATCAGTGATGCAATCGATACCCAGTTTAAGCTTTAGGGCTGGTACAATCGAGCACAGGTTGGCATTACCACAGCGTTCACCATAGCCATTAATAGTCCCCTGCACCTGGATGACTCCAGCTTGAACCGCGGTCAGCGAGTTGGCCACAGCCAGCTCGCCATCGTTATGAACATGAATGCCTAGTGGTATAGACACCGCTTTCTGAACAGCCTTAATGGCCGTAGTAATTTCGGAGGGTAAGGCACCTCCGTTAGTATCACAGAGCGCCACACAGTTAGCTCCAGCTTTGGCTGCAGCTTCAACCGTCTGGACTGCATATTCAGGATTCGCCTTGTAACCATCGAAGAAATGTTCGGCATCGAAAAATACAGTAAGGCCTTTTGACTTAAGAAAGTCTACAGATTCAGCGATAATACGCAGGTTATTCTCCAAATCGGTTTCCAGAACCTGGGTCACATGCAAATCCCAGCTCTTGCCGACAATGGTGACTACTTTGGTGTTAGCTTTCACCAAAGCTTGCAAGCCGGCATCTTTGCTCACCTTGGAGCCAGGGTGACTGGTGCTGCCAAAGGCAACTAAAACCGAGTGCTTCAAGTTCAAAGCCTTAGCCTTAATAAAGAACTCGGTATCCTTGGGATTAGCACCCGGCCAACCGCCTTCAATGAAATGGATGCCCAACTCATCCAGCTTCTGGGTAATCTTGAGCTTATCAGTGACAGCGAAGGAAATGCCCTCCTGCTGGGCTCCATCTCGCAAAGTCGTATCATAAAGCTGAACTTTTGACATCATTTCCCTTTATTTAGCTACTCTCTCAGCAATCAGTTCACCCATCTCCCTCGTCCCGACCTTAATTTTGCTTTCGTCCATTATATCATAGGTGCGATAACCCTCTTCCAAAACAACAATCACTGCCTTCTCAACAGCCTGCGCCTCAGCTGCCAGGTTAAAGGAATAACGGAGCATCATGGCAGCACTTAGTACAGTGGCGATCGGGTTAACTATGTTCTGTCCGGCTCGACTTGGAGCACTACCATGAATAGGCTCATACATGCCAAAGGCTTTAGATCCGCCGCCTTTAGGAATACCAGCCAAACTGGCTGAGGGCAGCATACCCATAGAGCCGGCCAGCATCGAGGCTTCGTCAGTGAGTATATCGCCAAATGTGTTTTCTGTGACCACGACATCAAATTGAGCTGGACGCTGGATAAGACGCATGGAGCAGGCATCTACCAACATATGCTCCAACTCCACATCAGGATAATCAGCAGCGACCTCGGTCGCAACCTGTCGCCACAACCGAGATGACTCAAGGACATTAGCTTTATCTACCGAAGTCAGCTTCTTGCGACGGGTCAGAGCTATCTCAAAGCCGACCCTTACAATACGCTCAATCTCCTGTTCCGAATAAGCCATAGTGTCAACAGCCTTTCTGCCTTCAGCAGTAAGCCACTGTTTCTTGGGCTGGCCGAAGTAAAGTCCACCAGTAAGCTCGCGAACTACTATCAGGTCTACATCCTTTATTACGTCGGGTTTGAGGGTTGTTGAATTGACAAGCATAGGCAACACCTTTACCGGGCGCAAATTGGCAAAAAGCTCTAGTTCCTTACGCAAAGACAGAAGTCCATCCTCGGGCCGGACTTTAGCCTTTGGGTCATCCCATTTTGGTCCGCCGACAGCCCCAAACAACACAGCATCACAACTTCGGCACATCTTCAAAGTTTCTTCAGTCAGAGCAACGCCGTGGGCGTCTATCGCTGCCCCACCCACCAGACCATGATGAAACTGAAAGCTATGGCCGAATTTCTTCCCCACGGCTTCCAGGACTCTTATCGCCTCAGTGGCTACCTCAGGGCCAATACCATCGCCTAACAAGGCTGCGACATTGAATTGCATCTTACAATCCTCCAGTTAGTTTCTTCGTGGTATACTCAACCAGTCCACCGGCATTTATTATTTCCATCCTGAAATCAGGATAAGGTTCAGCAACAAAAGTTTTACCTCGGGTAATATTCCTTATATCTCCGGTGGTTAAGTCGACCTCAAGAATATCACCAGCTTCAGTGCCATCAACAGCCTCAATACACTCCAGAAGCGGCAGCCCTATATTGATGGCATTGCGGAAGAAGATGCGGGCGAAGCTTTTGGCAATGACACAGGATATGCCGGCAGCTTTGATAGCCAATGGGGCATGTTCTCGAGAAGAGCCACAGCCGAAATTAGTTTCAGCCATAATGATGTCCGCGGGCTCGATCTTGCTGAGGAACTCAGAGTCAATGCCTTCCATGCAATGCTGAGCCAGCTCTCTGGGCTCGGACAGACTAAGATAGCGAGCTGGTATGATAGCATCGGTATCAACATTGGCACCGTATTTGTGAACTTTGCCTTTTAGCTTCAAACTAGCACCCCCTCTCAAAAGCTTTTCCAATTACATATATCGTTAGCACAGATAATCCCTGATATTACCACAGCCTCTATTCCCCCACCAGGGAAAGTTGAAGCCCCGACTAAATATCTCCTCTTCAGTCATAACCACGAATAAAACTTCCCCCTATGTTCTACCCATCTGCTTAAACCATATTCCCTAATTTTTCTCAAATTCTCCTTAGCAGTATCACCATGGAATAGCTTGAAAAATTCAAACTTATTACATCTCTCAAATTCACCGCATTCCCAACAACCTTCAAGATGTTTCGACTGGACACAACTCTTAATCTCACAAGGTTGTAAGCATCCGTCGCCACCAACTCTACAGGGAGTATCACACCCTAACTTGACTATTGCATCTAAGACTTGATGGCATTCCTCATAATGCTCGAGCTCTTTCACAAAAGCGCTCTTTACCTCTGCATACTTATCAAACTTTACCTTTCGCAATTCATCCTGCAAATCTCGTGCTAAGTCGGCAGCTTTACTCTTATAGCGGAGGCAGTCGCCACAATACAAGCCACAATAGGCGGTTAGTTCAGCTTCCTGGTTATTCATTTTTCACACTAATTCTACAGAGGCTAATCGGAGCAAATCTTCGATTCCCGAAGGTCATAATCTTTGTTACATAAAGATAGTATCAATAGGGGAAAACTATCTTTCTTCAACTCCAAACTGGCTACAGACTATGAAAAACTCTCCGTTCACTTCCTCAAAATATATCCTCACCCTTTTCCCCTCATGGAAAATCGGCTGGTCTTCCACCCACTGGCTGATTTCTCCAACAGTTCCGCCGGGAGTAACAATTTGAATCTTATCCTCGGCAAACGGAGCCCCTTTAACATATTTTTCAATAGTCAGCTCCGTATAGGTGAAAATACCAGTTCTTTCTTGATTCCATCTGCTTTCTACCTTCTTGACAGTTCCCTCGATTATGTAGTCAGCTTTTTCAGTCCTGTAAGCTTCATCGGCGCACTCCTTTACCAGTATCCCAGCCCCACCAGATTGCTTTACAACAATTGGACCTTCAGGCGATGGCACAACCGCGCCTTCACCAGAACACGCAACCAAACCAATCCCTACAATGGCCAGAACACAAACCGCCAAAACCATATAAGTCTGTCTTTTACTTCTAATCATTTGCGGCGACTCTTGCATTAGCAACACCCCCTCACACAAAGGCTATATAACCCTATTGCTATTGAATGAGTTCATGTATCTGCAGGTGCTTGTAACCCTTCCCGAAACCAAAGTCCATGCCAGTACCAACCACATGCTCGCAGTGTGGACAAATTACATTTTGCTCTGGGTCGGTAACAAGTCTATGTCTTGCGGAACATTCCCTGTAGCCCAGCCCGTCCCAAGACCATTCCTCTGTCATTAAGGCTGAAAACCAAATGGCATCTAAGACCTTCCCGCAGCTCTTGCAACGCTTTCTTCTAGACATCTTCTGACTAACCATCTTTTACATCTCCTTCATCACGGCTGAGCCTACTTGCATTCCAATCTTACCCGCTCTTGAGGCTTCCAATTCTGCAAGTTGAAACAAGTAAGGTAGTCGGCTTTTGATCTTCTCAGCAAGTCTCTCGTCTTCGAATATTTCTATCAAGCGGTTGGACATTCCTTATTCCTCATTCTTTCATGAGCGAAATGGCGCATAATATTCCGGAACCTTGCAAAGTACAGAGCATCTGGGCGAACGCAGTGAGGCGCAAAGCCTAGGTTACGCGATGCACGCCAATTACTCTACAATTTCTCATTCAGGTCAATTGTCAACGTATAGTATTCTAATACCTCTGTATCGATCTTTGAGAAATACTGCTCAGCGAAATAATGAACAGACGCCAGTGCAAATTGAGCATCATTTTTTGAAAGTTGGTAGCCTTCTATCTCAGTTGCGTGTGCGCCTGGCACATTCCCTATTACTCTAACTGAGTCCAACACGTGAAGCAAGTGAGTAGGAATTGGGGATGGCTTCTGTTCTTTAAATCTCTCAATCATCGCATTTAGCGTTAATGCCCTTCCCTTGTTATCAATCGGCTTGCTACCAAGCAAGCGTGGAAATGCAAACTTAAGGAGAGCCTCGATGGTACGACGGCACATCACTACGCATGAGCGGTAGTTAGCAATGGAAAGGGCTTTCTCTGCCTCTTCAAGGGATGCTCGAATAGCTGGTGGAATCTGGTGTGAAGGGTCCCACCCTAATGCACCATGAAGCAGGCCGAGGAACATGGCACAGATTTGCTGATCCTCTACCCACTCCTCGACGATTTCAAGCTCGTCAGCTGAATGAAAAGAGGGCGGGCACCCAAGGAACAATCCATTCAGATACCGTTGAGCAAAATTGCGATCGTTAGAGAGGATTTCAATCTCTCCCTCCTGGCTGATGAAAACAGTAAGAAATGAGTCTTCTTCTCTGTCATAACGTCTGATCAGCAGATGGGGTTTTAGATTCGTGAGTAGGGCGGTCAGTGGGTGGTCTTTGGCTGCTTTGATCTTCGTCTCGGGATGAAAACGCAACCTGTCAGCGTGACTCCAACCTTCCTCGATAATGAACTGAATGTTTACGTCAACCGGAGTGAAGTTCGGGTGCACTTTCATCCTATGAACAGGCGGACATTTTCCATCTATTGAGTAGTCTCGGGTTGGAATTTTGGTCAGCTCCTCAGGAGACATAATCTTCCCCTATTATTGCTCAGACGCAAGCCACGCTTCGCGTAGCATTCTGGGCTTTGCAAAGCCGCCGAAGGCAGTTTGGGCGAAGTGAAACGACGCCACTGTTAATATCTGCGACATCACCTTCAGCTCATATAATATTCTTTGAATTTAGATAACCCTGGAGGGCGAGGAGTCCATAGATTTGCATCTTTGAATCCCCGCTCTAAAGCATCCTCTCCAATTTGGCCCTTTATGCCGATAAGACCTTCCTTAATAGAAGCCTGCTTATCAGGTAAGTATACCACGGCATAACCACCGAACTTCCATAGTTGTGCTGCTATTAAGGAAACAAGATGAGGTTTTGCTCCTTTTACTTTGTCCGCAAGAGAGATTAGGGAGGTTATTGCTTCCTCCACTACTTCCGGTTTGCGTTCCATAAAGCCCCCTTCTCCACCTATCGTTCCTATTCCCTCTATCACTTTCTGAACCAACTTTTCATGGCTCTCGAATACATTAGAGCCAATGATAGTTAGGTGTCCGATACATTTCTTTGCCTCTTCAGGAAATTTACTCACTGCTTCCTTACCATACCACACTAGTATCTCTATGGGTTTTATTGCTCGTTTTTCGTCACTGATACCTATCATTGTTTTCGCAATCGTTGCCATGCGGAACACAGCCTCGCCAAACGAATCTTTCAAGCCTTTCTCAAGTGCTTTTGCTCCCAAGTCTCTTAACCTCCAAGCTGCTTCGCTAGCTGGACCAAGTCTAGCCTTCATAGCAGTTCCTGAAAAACTTTGCCCCAGTTTTCGGATTGCCTCTTCACTTACACGTTTTAATTCTGGAACTCCGTCCGCCATTTCTATTAGTTTCTTGCCGACCGAATGGATTGCAATAATGCCTTGCGTTGTAGCTTCATCCCATTGATTGTCGGTAGACAAAGAGACCATTCTTCCTAAAACCTCCAGTATTCTTCTTGCAGTTGTTGACCTTCCCTTTTCTGCTGCATCTCTTCCTATTCCACCAAGTATGTAGGCGGCTCTTCCAAAGATGGCTTCTTCCCCTTGTTTTGCTGTTCTGAAGATTACTTCTTCTATCGGTTCGATAATTTCCTTATTAATATCAGGTGCTTCTACGGTTATGGCACAGCTTCCTAACCCCTTGATCACCTCTTCTGTGGCTAACGGATCATCTTTCACCAAGATTCCCATATGTCTAAGTATACTAATGAGATCATAGATAGCTTTAGGAATTTCTGCTGTTTTCCATTCCTCCTGCTCCCCCTCTTCATCCTCAATTATTTTCTCCACTTTTTCAGGAGGTGGAACAACATCCTTTACCATCTGGGTTAACTTCCCAATCCCATAGCTATATCCCTCGTAGTTCTTGGCATTATATAAGCTTATTACCACTTCACGTATAGTAAAGGCCTCCGCCGGTAATTCATCCTTTCTATTCTGCATTTGTTTGAATGCTTTCTTATATAAATCGTCAATGAGGTTTCTTGGGTCGAGCCATTCTTTAAGAGAAAGAAAATAAGGGATTAAGAAAGCCAAACAAGCACCTGCCAAAACTAAAGAGAGTTTCACCGATATTGAAGAAGAAACCATTTCTTTATTAGTTAAAATCACTAAGGGAAACACTATGCTTGCAACGAAAATGAAAATATAAGAAATGGTGAAAGGCTTGATAAGGGCTTTTCCTAATAACCTAGGGCTGTAGCGAGAGGCAAGCTGCCCAGCTACCAAAGTCGCAGATAAAATAATGGCTAAGATTGCTGCTAAACTTTGCGAGATGGCACTGAGAAGATAATAAATGCCAGAACTATTAGTTATTTCCAGCTCAAGGACAATAAGTAAGCCAAAGACAATAATTAGCAAAGAAGCAATCGGAATTCCTCCACTCCATACAGCTCCTTTCAAACTTCTTAGACCCCCTTTCAAGAGCCACTTACAGCCATTAACAAGAATAGGCATTTCCCCTTCCTTGATCACTTGTCGACAGCAGACCCCTTTTCATAGACTTGATCCTCCTAAATTAAACAACGGTCTCGCCTGAGAACCGTACATACGAACTCAGAGTTCATCTAATCCAACTTAACCTAACTCCTCCACATCTCTAGCCTACAATCTCCTCAGGGCTACCAATCCTCCCCAAAATGGCGCTGGCGGCGGCTATTGCCGGGTTGGCTAGATAGACTTCAGACTGGGGGCTGCCCATTCTGCCGACAAAGTTGCGGTTGGTCGTTGACACGCAGCGCTCGCCTGCAGCCAGAACTCCCATATAGCCGCCGAGACAGGGGCCGCAGGTAGGCGTGCTGACCGCTGCGCCAGCTTTAATGAAAGTCTTTATCAAGCCCTCACGCAACGCATCGAGATAGACCTGCTGCGTGCCAGGGATGATAATACATCTCACCTCAGGACTAACCTGCCTGCCTTTGAGTATCCTTGCAGCCAGCCTCAGGTCATCAAGACGCCCATTGGTGCAACTGCCAATCACTACCTGGTCAATTTTTATGTTCCCTACCTGGCTTATCGGTTTCACATTGGAAGGCAAATGAGGCATGGCTACCTGTGGCTCTATTTTGGATACATCGTACTCAATCGTCTTAGCATATTCGGCATCTTCGTCAGGTTGATAGACCTGGTAAGAATGTTTTGCCCTGGCTTTGACATATTTCTTTGTCTCACCATCCACCCTGAAGATGCCAGCTTTAGCCCCAGCCTCAATTGCCATGTTCGCCATGGTGAAACGCCCATCCATAGGCAAGGCGTCAATTGCTTCGCCGGTAAACTCCATAACCGAATAAAGAGCGCCATCAACGCCGATATCGCCGATGGTATAAAGGATAAGGTCTTTGCCCCCAACCCATTTTCCCAGCTTTCCTCGGTAAGCAAACTTGATGGTCGGTGGCACCTTCATCCATATCTCGCCGGTAGCCATAGCCACAGCAATATCAGTTGACCCCATACCGGTGGCGAAGGCACCCAAAGCTCCATAGGTGCAGGTATGAGAATCAGCTCCAACTACCACTTCTCCGGGCAAGACGAGGCCTTGCTCCGGCAAAAGCACATGCTCAATGCCCATCCTGCCGACTTCAAAATAGACCAAATCGTACTGGTGAGCAAACTCGCGTATTATCTTGGCCTGTTCAGCAGAAAGTATGTCCTTATTGGGGCAGAAATGGTCGGGCACCATCACTATCTTTTTCGGGTCATAGACCCTGTCTACACCCAGGCGCTGGAACTCCTTTATTGCCAGAGGAGCGGTGATGTCGTTTGCCAAAACCAAATCAACCCTGACGTTTATGAATTCGCCAGGGCTGACCTTACCTTTGCCCGAATGAGCTGCCAGAATCTTCTCAGCTAAAGTCAAAATTCATCACCTCAATCTCTCAAGTCACCCTTTTACACTAGGAATCATCAGCACAAGCACAGCGATGGCTGCAACGACGGTGGCTATTAGATACATCCCTGCACCAGCCGCCAACCCTATGGACGCTGTGGCCCATATGCTAGCCGCTGTTGTCAGGCCAGCTACATGGTCGCCACGTATACCACGAAAGATAACTCCGGCACCTATAAAACCTATGCCGGTCACCACTCCAGCAGCAACTCTTGACACGTCTACCCCATCGCCGAAACCGAAAATTGAAACTACTGTAAAAAGAGCCGAGCCGAGTGAAATTAAAATATGGGTGCGCAGTCCAGCCGGTTTGTTAGCTCGCTCCCGCTGATAGCCGATGCCTGCCCCAAGGGCCGTTGCTAACAGCAGGCGTAGGACCATGTCTACCAATGTGTTCATCCAAGTCTCTATTCTTTTCTTGCTTTCTTAGCTGCCAGGAGCCGATTTAACGCATTCATATAGGCTTTGGCGCTGGCGACGATGATATCCATAGCGGCGCCACGCCCGGTATAGGTTACACCATCGCTTTCGATTCTTATCAGCACCTCACCGATAGCATCGATACCCTCAGTCACTGATTTGACGGTGAATTCAGTGAGCTTGTTAGGCACCTTGACTATTCGATTAATGGCTTTATACACGGCATCCACCGGCCCTGTACCTAAGTCAGCATCAGCCACAGCTTGCCCATCAGGACCAATGAGTCTCACTGTAGCTGTTGGGATGTTATGGTTGCCGCATGAAACTTCAACGTGGTCGAGATGATAAACCTCGGAAACAGTACGCAGTTCTTCAGCTATCAGAGATTCGATATCACGGTCAGTGACTTCTCGTTTCTTATCAGCCAGTTCCTTAAAAGCTCGAAAGGCATGCTTGAATGATTCCTCATCCAGAATATAGCCGAGTTCAGCCAGCCGCTCCCCAAAAGCATGCCGACCGCTCAGCTTGCCTAGGACAAGGCTGCTAGCTGGAATACCCACTGACCGTGGGTCCATAATCTCGTAAGTAATCGCCTTTTTAATCACTCCATCCTGGTGAATACCTGATTGATGGCGGAAGGCGTTGGCGCCGATGATAGCTTTGTTAGGCTGGACTGCGAATCCAGTAAGCTCGCTCACCAGCCGGCTTGTCTTATAAATCTGGGTGGTATCAATGTTTGTGGTCAGGTGGAAAAAGTCACTTCTGGTTTTAAGCGCCATGACAATTTCTTCTAAGGAGGCATTACCGGCCCTTTCTCCTATGCCGTTGATAGTGCACTCAACCTGCCTGGCGCCCCTCCGTATCGCCTCAAGGCTATTGGCTACCGCCAGTCCCAAATCATTATGGCAATGGACGCTAACCACAGCCTTATCAATATCGGGCACGTTTTTAAATATACCTTCGATTAAGTCACCAAGCTCTTGCGGGATGGCATAACCGACTGTGTCCGGGATATTTAACGTAGTCGCACCGGCCTTAATAACGGCCTCTAATATCTTATAAATGTATGCAGGTTCAGTACGGCTGGCATCCATTGGCGAAAATTCCACGTCATCCGTATATTTCTTAGCCCGAGCTACCATGTCACGAGAAATCTGCAGAATCTCTTCACGAGTTTTCTTGAGTTGATAGAGAAGGTGTATATCCGAAGCTGAGAGAAAAACATGAATCCGAGGCTGCTTCGCCCCTTTTATCGCCTCCCAGGCGCTATCTACAGCCTCAGCGTTGGCGTGGGCTAAGCCACAAACGGTTGCCCCATTAATTTCCCTGGCGATAAGCTGAACGGCTTCAAAATCGCCCGGCGAGCTTATGGGAAAGCCGGCTTCAATGACATCAACACCGAGCTTCTCTAGCTGTTTGGCAATCTCCAATTTGTCCCGGGCGCTCAGACTCGCCCCCGCTGCCTGCTCACCATCGCGTAGGGTGGTATCAAAGATAATAACCCTGTCCATGTTTTACCTCAAATTAGGCTTTAAGCCACGGCATCATACTTCTAAGTTTCTTGCCCACAATCTCAATCTCGTGCTCAGCATCCATTCGCTTTAGAGCGTTGTAGACGGGACGTCCTGCCTGGTTTTCCAGAATCCACTCTCTAGCAAAGCTGCCACTCTGGATTTCAGCCAGAATTTGCCTCATCTCATCTTTGACCAGGTCATCAATAACTCGTGGTCCCCGTGTATAATCGCCGTATTCAGCAGTATCACTGACCGAGTAACGCATATAGCTCAAACCACCTTGATACATAAGGTCAACGATGAGCTTGAGCTCGTGGAAGCACTCGAAATAAGCGATTTCCGGCTGGTAGCCAGCTTCGACCAGCGTCTCAAACCCGGCCTTGACCAATGAGCTAACCCCGCCACAGAGCACTGTCTGCTCGCCAAAAAGGTCGGTCTCGGTTTCCTCGGCAAAAGTGGTTTCCAACACACCGGCTTTAGCACAGCCGATACCTCTCGCATAAGCCAGGGCGATATCCTTCGCCTTACCGGAAGCATCTTGATGGACAGCCACGATAGCTGGCGGTCCCGAGCCCTCGGTATAAAGCCGGCGCAACATGTGCCCCGGACATTTAGGAGCAATCATTGTCACATCCACATCAACAGGCGGCACGATCTGCCCAAAGTGGATATTGAAACCATGAGCAAACATCAGCATCTTGCCTGCTGATAGCTGCTTTTCAATTGATTCACGATAAACCTTCGGCTGTAGGGCATCCGGGACAAGCATAACGATTATATCCGCTTCCTTAGCCACTCCACCAGCATCGGCTACCTTAAAACCGGCATTCTTGGCATACTTCCAGCCTTCAGTACCTTTGGCCTCAGCAACGCTTACCTGACAGCCACTATCCCTCAAGTTCTGAGCATGAGCATGCCCTTGACTGCCAAAACCGATAATTCCAATCATCTTGCCCCTGAGTAAGTTTAACTTGGCATCCTTTTCGTAGTAAATCTTGGCCATGATTACCTCCTTGAAAAGTTTTATATCCACCTACGACATTTAAGTATTTAGGCACCGTCACCAGTCAGGTGGGCTTTCGGCTTCTAAAGGTGGTTTCGGCGGTTGTTTTGGCACCTTTACCTCCCTCGGCTCTTCCACCTGCAACGGACCAACAGCACCACGAGTTAAAGCGATACGGCCAGTCCTGGCTATCTCCCTGATACCAAAGCCACGGAGAAGGTCTACTAAAGAACCGACCTTTTCTTCATCTCCGGTGACTTCCACCATCAGTGAACCAGGCGAAACATCCACTATATTAGCCCTAAAAATATCCACGATCTGGATGATTTCGCTCCGAGTAGAAGCAGTCGATTTGACCTTGACCAAGGCCAGCTCCCGAGCCACTTTGTCATCACTAGTTATATCAACTATCTTAACTACATCTACAACTTTGTCCAGCTGTTTCCTGACCTGTTCCACTTTGGCATCATCACCTTCCACGATGATAGTCATTCGAGACAGATTGGGCTGCTCAGTATGCCCAACGGCGATGCTCTCGATGTTAAAGTTACGCCGCCGGAAAAGGCTAGACACCCGATTAAGCACGCCGGGTCTGTCTTCCACCAAAGCAACTAAAGTGTGTTTCGTTGTAGCCAATGACCCAGTCCTCCTCTTATTTTACTTCTGAACTTACGAACTTTAAGGCTTCACCTTCTCTGGCTTTGGCATTTCAATAGCCTGAACCAGAGCTGCTCCTGGTGGGACTATGGGGAAAACATTCTCCTCAGGCTCAACAACAAAGTCGATTAAGAACGGGCCTTCATGATCCATCGCTTTTTCTATAGCCGAGACCACCAGTTTTTTATCCGTCACTCGCAGTGCCGGGATGCAATAAGCTTCGGCAATCTTAGTAAAATCTGGGCCAGAAAGTAGCGTGTGAACATAGCGGCGCTCATAGAACAGTTGTTGCCATTGCCTTACCATCCCTAGACAACCATTGTTGATGATAGCTATCTTGACGGCGATGTTTTCCTGGGCTATCGTGGCTAATTCCTGTATGGTCATCTGAAAGCCACCATCACCAGCAATGCACCAAACCGTCTCATCAGGCCGCCCGACTTTGGCACCGATAGCCCCGGGAAGCTCAAAACCCATAGTGCCTAAACCACCTGAGGAAATTAAGCTGTTTGGTTTATCATAGAAGAAGAACTGAGCCGACCACATCTGATTTTGACCAACACCTGTGACTACAATAGCATCACCTTGAGTAACCTCGTAAATCTGGCGAATAACGTACTGAGGTAAAAGAGCTTCACTCTCCCTTATTAACAACGCCGGATGTTCATCTCGCCACTTATCCACCTGATTAAACCAGTCCAGATGTTCACGCGGCACGATTTGTTGGTTCAGCGCCTCGAGGACATTCTTAACATCACCAACAATTGGCACATCAACTCGCACGTTTTTACCTATCTCAGCAGGGTCAATATCTATGTGAACAATGCGAGCCTGCGGTGCAAAAGAGCTGACCACCCCGGTAGCCCGGTCATCAAACCTCATCCCAATAGCCACAATGATATCAGCGTTGTGAACCGCCCTGTTGGCATAGGCCATGCCATGCATCCCTAACCACCCAAAGCTTAATACATGAGTCTCAGGAAAACAGCCAATGCCCAGGAGAGTCGTAATCACCGGTATCTGTGCCTTCTCTGCCAGCTCCCTGAGTTCAGCAAAAGCCTTTGAGATTATCACCCCTCTACCAGCAATAATGACGGGCCGCTCAGCGGCATTTATCGTTTCAGCGGCTCTTTTAATCTGCACTGGATGTCCAAAGAGCGTCGGTTTATAGCCGGGTAGATTAACTTTGTCCGGATAAACAAATTCTGCCTCCTGCTGGAAAACATCGCGTGGTATATCAATAAGAACCGGACCTGGTCTGCCAGTTTGGGCAATATAAAAAGCCTCTTTAACAACCTTAGCAAGGTCTTTAGCATCGAGCACAAGATAGTTGTGCTTGGTAATAGGAAGAGTAATACCAGTGATATCTATTTCCTGGAAAGCATCTTTACCGATGAAAGGCCTGGCTACCTGACCGGTAATAGCCACCACAGGAGACGAATCCAAGCAAGCGTTGGCAATCCCAGTTACCAAATTAGTGGCTCCTGGCCCTGAGGTTGCCAGACATACTCCTGCTTTCCCCGTAGCTCGAGCATAGCCATCAGCTGCATGAGCCGCACCTTGCTCGTGACGAACTAGAATATGCCTAATTTTTGGATATTGCGGCAAAGTATCATACAACGGCAACACAGCTCCACCGGGAAAGCCAAAAATGACTTCAACACCTTCCCTACATAGACTCTCACATAAAATCTGGGCACCCGTCTTTTTCATAAATGTCTCCTATTTAGCAAATACAGCTCCGCTACTAGCTGAGCCAACGCTCTCGATATACCTTCTTAGATAACCAGTCTTTATCTTAGATTTGTAATCGGGCAGTTTGGACAGCCGTTTCTTTATCTCTGTGTCGCTCACCTTCAACTCCAGCTTACATTCTGGAATATTTATGCTTACCGGCGCGGCCGGCTGGGCCTTGCCCTTTGCGGCCTTGGCCGGCGGCGGCGCGGACTTGCTTGGCGCAGGGGCGGCGCCCCCCGGCGACCTCGGGTTGATGACGTAAACCCGCCCGTCGCTGCGGCCCTTGGCATCGGTCACCTTCACGCACAGCCGCAGGTCCTCGGCGTCGGCCTTGGCCCTGCCGGAGATCGTGCCCGTGGCGGCGTCCATCTTGAGGCCCTCGGGCAGGGCCGCGGGCCGGCCTTGCCCGTCCACGCATTCCCACCGGAGCGGCGCCTGCCCGCCGCAGACCTTCGGGGCGAACTCAAAAGGACTCCCGGCCTTCAGGGCGGGGGCCTGGTCGTCGTCCTTGAAAATCAGGAGGTGCGGCGGCGTGTCGAGGCCCGCCGCAGGCCCGGCGCTCGCCTCGTTGGAAATCTCCGACTCCTGCCCGTCGGCCGACACCGCCGCCACCGCGTACCAGTACGTCCGGCCGTTCTGGACGCCCGAGGTGTCCGTGGCCGAGAGGTTCCCGTGCCGCACCATGTTGTTGGGATAGACGACCGCGTATCGCGTGGCCACCCATCCGCCGTCGGGGAAGCCCGGGCTGCCTTCGGGGATGATACGGGCCTTGCCGACGAAGATGGCGTGGTCGGCGGCGGCGGTGTCGAGGTTGTCGCCCTTGGCGTTGGGGGGCAGGGGCTTGCCGTCCTTATCGACGAGGCGGTAGATGCGCAGGTCGGCCCCGCTCAGGAACCCGCTGGCCCAGAGGTCGTACCAGGAGGTGCCGGGGCCGTCGATCTCCAGCCAGTTCGGGCCGACGTTCCTGGCCCGGTGCAGGTTCCGCCAGTAGATGGGCTCGTTGCCGGGATTGCGGACGAAGTTGTTGGCGGCCCACTCGACCGCGCCGCAGCGGCCCCAGGTGTTGGCGCCGAGGGGCATGACCTTGTCTCGCGGCCGCAGGACGGTGGAGGTGATCGTGAATTCCGCCGGGGCGTTGGGATTGGCCTCGGCTGCGGCCGCCGCAGGCGCCGGCGCCGCCCCTGCGGGCGCGCCGCTCGCCGCGATTGCCGCAATCGCCGCCGCGCCCCATACAGCGCCCAGGGCGGTTAGCCATCGGCCGCAGCGGGAACTCGCGCGGTGGGCAGTCTGGGCCTGTTGTCCAATTATGTAGGCCGGGGCGCGCCCCGGCCTACATGCGCGCGAAGCGAATTCGGCAACAGGCCCGTCTTGCC
>JAPLHH010000240.1 GCA_026389735.1 Chloroflexota bacterium
TTCATCGTCTTACCTCTGGGGGTTGTATTTGCTGTCGTGGGCACCTTCATTCAAAGAAGGCTGGGTATCTTCGGGGCCGGCTTGATTTTAGGCGGCATCGGGACGATGATATTCGCAATTGTACCTTATGACCTGGACAACATAATGAGATTTATCGGCATTGCTGTCACCCTGGCTGTGCTTGTCTTCGTGGGATACAAGGTCTTCTTTTCCTTAAGAAGAACCTAACCTGTTTCTCTGAGCAGTGGTTATAATCCGCTTCGTGCAACCCTGAGAAACAAAGTCAGGCCTGCTCCAAATCGGGTATTATTTCCCCGGAATACCCAGCTCATTCAGAGTATGATAGGTTGAAAAACCAGAGCACGGGTATATATAATCTTCACAGCATAGTAATCAAACAGGAGGTATATAAGCATGCCAGTTATCCGTACGCCAGAGGAACGTTTTTCCAAATTGCCTGATTTCCCCTTTGCCCCACACTATATTAAGGTTAACGGATTGCGCATACATTATGTGGATGAAGGCAAAGGAGAGACCATACTCTGTTTGCATGGCGAGCCCTCATGGTCATTTCTATACCGTAAAATGATTGCCGCTATGTCCAAGCAGCACCGTGTTATAGCTATGGACTTTATCGGCTTTGGCCGGTCTGATAAATTCACCGAGCGGGAGACATATACCTTTAAGATGCATCTGGACACGCTGATGGGCTTTATCAAGGCGATGAACCTTGAACAGATAACTGTTGTGGTGCAAGATTGGGGCGGGTTGATTGGTCTGGCTGCGGTCGCTCATATGCCGGAACGTTTTGCCAGGCTGGTTATCATGAATACCGGCCTGCCCGTAGGTAAGGGCAAGCCCGGCGAAGCTTTTCTGGCCTGGCGTAGTTATGCTGAGACCCATCCCGACATGCAGATCGGGCAATCGATACTCGGTGGTATGGCTCACCCCGAGAAGATTACCAGGGAAATCATCGCCGCTTATGAAGCGCCGTTTCCCGACGTTAAGTATAAAGCCGGGGCTGCCGTGTGGCCGCTCCTCGTTCCCATTGGCCCTGATGACCCCGCTTCCGCCGAAATGCGACACGCCCGCGAGGTCCTGTCAAAGTGGGACAAGCCGGCCCTGGTCATGTTTTCCGATAAAGACCCTATTACAGGTGGCGGTGACAAATTCTTTCGCTCTCTCATACCCACAGCCAAAGACCAGCCGGAGATTATAATCAAGGACGCCGGTCACTTTCTTCAGGAAGAGAAAGGCGAGGAAATATCTCAGCATATACTGGACTTCATAAAGAGAACGCCTGTTGCCTAGTATTTGGGCAAGCTTTGTAGGCGAGGTTAAATATGATCCCGAAGCAATGGTATGTAGTTATGGACTCCACCCAGGTTAGAGACAAACCGGTGGGTGTGGTCAGGATGGGAGAGAAACTCGTCTTCTGGCGGGACAGCAGCGGGAAAGTAAACTGTCTTCGGGACAAATGTGCCCACCGGGGTGTGCAACTCAGCAAGGGCAAGGTAATCGGAGACCATATCCAGTGTCCCTTTCACGGTCTGGAATATGACTCCTCTGGAAAGGTTACAGTCATACCGGCCAATGGTAAAAATACTCCTGTCCCTGACCGCTTTCAAGTCTTGAGCTATCCTGCTTATGAGGCACGCAGCTTTATCTGGATCTGGTGGGGCGAAAACCCTCCCGAGGACTTACAGCCTCCCCGGTTCTTTACAGATATTGACGACAGCTTATCCTATAGCCGGGCTTATGATTACTGGAATGCTCATTACTCCCGCGTCATAGAAAACCAGCTTGATGCTGCTCACCTTCCTTTTGTCCACTACAACACAATTGGACGTGGAAATCGCACCATAGTAGATGGGCCGTTCTTTCAATGGTTGGACGGGGATATGTTCTATGTCTTTGTTAATAACCGGGTTGACGATGGCGCTCCACCTCTTAAAC
>JAPLHH010000107.1 GCA_026389735.1 Chloroflexota bacterium
AGAGTTACTTAAGGCGCAACTAAGTAAGGTACTTTCTGAACTCAGTGACCGGGAGAGAAGGGTCATACTGCTCAGGTTTGGTTTAGAGGATGATCGCCCCCGAACTTTAGAGGAGGTGGGGAAGGAGTTTAATGTGACCCGAGAGCGAATCCGTCAGATCGAGGCTAAGGCATTGCGCAAGTTGCGCCATCCCAGCCGCAGCCGGAAACTCAAAGACTACCTTGAGTAAGCTCGCAGGGCGCTGCGGGCACAAGGAAAAATCAGAAGAAGTCACTACAGCTATTCTGGATCTGTCGAGTAACTAAAAGCGCCATGTAATAGGCAGGTCACGGGCTTCGTCGCTGAACATTTATTCAAACGGAGGTTACTTTGTATTCAGCTATAGATAGCAAGGAGTTGAAGCTTGTCAATAGTGTAGCCAGGGATTTCTGCCAAAAACACTATGAGTTTAGGTCTTTTAAACAGTACCTTAAGAGCAATCACATTGATTTGACCAACAAGGTGATACTGGATGTTGGCTGTGGTTCTGGTTATAGCTCACGGCTGATAATGGAGGAGTTTCAACCGAAAGAACTTTTCGCATTCGATGTTTTGCCAGAGGAGATTGAACTTGCCAGGCAAAGGGGGTTGCCAGCGAATCTATTTGTTGGGGACGTAACTCATATTTTACTGCCATCGGAGAAATTCGATGCGGTATTTGCCTTTGATGTTCTTCACCATGTACCGGAATGGCGCGTTGCTCTTAAAGAGATAAATAGAGTACTGAAATGTGGCGGGGTTCTATTAGTTCATGAGCCGCGTAAAAAAGCCCTGGACGACTTAGAGCGTTTTCTCAAGATTCATCATCCTATGGAGTCTAGATTTGAGTGGCCGGAATTATTCAAGGAACTAGTGGAATCTGGATTTCATGTGGTTGAAAGAAGGAATCTGTATTTGGGACATTTTCAGAGTTGTATGTGCATAAAGGATGAATAATTGAATATGGCAAAGTGCCTTTAAAAAAAGGGCATGAGACTATAACCTATTGCACAATTCGTCAAAAAGTGCGAGCAAGCGCTAGACAACTTGAACCTGCTGGATGATGTATCTTCCTCTTGGCTATCACCATCAACCGCCGGCAATGGGTGGTAGAAGAACCACCGTATCCCCATCCCTTAGGGGTGCCTCCATGCCACCTAAAAAAGTGTGTTGTTGACCGTTTATCATTATTTGTAAACGCCGGATATTGTTTACCTCATGGCGAAAGGCATCGCCATATTCCTCACCCAAATGCTCAATCAAATCAACGAGCCTGGCACCATCGTTCATGGCAACAGTCGTTTGGCGAACGGCAGTTAGCTCCCTAAGCTGACCGAAAAAGAGTATCTCAACATTCACTGTTTCTATTTACCTATGGTAAAGCCAAGTCCCAGCTCATTTAGTTTCGCTTTGGTGGGAATACCGGTCTTGACATCCCATCCACGTGCCTGATAATAGTCTGTCAGCAGAGGCTCAGCTTCAAAGACCTGGCCGGCTGATGGTCCGGCAGGCATTGGTTCCCCGGTAAGACGCTTGGGGAAAACATCGTCTTTAATACCAAATCCCTCTCGCACATTAAACATCCGTTCCAAGTTGAATATCCTCTCCCCTACTTGCCACAGGTAGGCTGGGTCTGAGAAATCGGCAATTTCGGTCGCTGCTGAGAGGAGCCTGCCGTAGACCTCCTCACTAAGCATGCCCATTGATGGCACGAAGCTGCATAGGATGCCTGTTTCGAAGAGTGCAGTTATGTCCTGATTCCACTTGGTCAATTCGCCCTTTCCCTCGACGGCAAAACGGTCAACTTCCCTGGGGACAGGGGCGCCGAATATTTCTTGAGGGGCGTAGCCGGTATTGTGGTCCGCACCGATGTTTGATGTCATCAGGTTGAGGCCGTGGGCCTTGGCGCCACGTGGGTCATAGGCAGGCAGTTCTAGCCCTTTTACTTGTATCGCATATTGCTCGGCACCATGGCCGATACGGCGGGCTGCCTCGCGGGTGCCCTCAGCCAGTATATCGCCCGGACCTTGCCGATAGGCAATCTGTCTGATTAGCTGCATAACCGGCTCATTGTTACCATAAGTAAGCTCCAGACCGCCGGTGTCCTTCTTGGTAACGAGGCCTCACTCATACAGTTCATAGGCAAAGCCGATGGCGTTGCCGGTAGAGATGGTATCCAGTCCCAGGTCGTCGCACAGCTTATCGGCAGCAATGGTCAGTCCAATATCGGCTAGCGCCACAGGCCCGGTAAAGGCCCAGATAGTCTCGTACTCCGGTCCTTCAGACCATGCTCCAGCATAATTACCTGTCCCCATCTTGGTGATGTTCCCACAATGAATCATGCAGCTGTAACACCTTGTCTTGCGCACGCGCAACTTAGTGTATTCGGTGCGCTCTATCCGCTCCCAGTTTGGCAAGACGCCCTCCCGGAAGTTCTTGGTGGGGAAAATGCCCAGTATGTTGGTAAACTCCGCAATCTGTGTCCCCGATTCGGAAAAGGATGCGAACTGGGGATTAGTCTGGTAACCCTTTATTTGCTCTTTTACCGCGGCGGCAAAGGCTTCTCGGTCGGCTAGCTTGAGCCGTTAGTTGCCCCGGGCGGCGATGACCTTGAGGTTTTTACTACCCATAACGGTGCCGCCACCACCCCGGCCACAGGCACGTCGGTCGCTGAATATGCCGGCATATTTCACTCCCCGCTCGCCAGCCGGACCAATGCAAGCGATACGGATATTCGGGTCACTCAGTTCCTCGCGGATTAGGGTGTGAGTATCATCACAATCAAGCCCCCAAAGGTACGTGGCGTCTCGCAGTTCATATTGCCCATCATGAACCCAGAGAAAGACCGGTGTATCAGCGATTCCCTTGATGATGATGATATCAAAGCCAGCGAACTTCATTTCTGACGCCAGGTGGCCACCGCTGCTGGACTTAAAGTAACCACCGGTAAGAGGCGACTTAAAAAAAACCTTGTAACGGCCGAAGGACTGGGCATTTGTTCCCGCGAGAGGCCCGGAGACGAATATCAGCTCGCTCTCTTCGCCCAGAGGGTCAGTACCCGGTTTTAGCTCATCATACAGGAGTTTGACACCAAAGCCGCGCCCGCCAACAAAGCTATGGATAAGCTCCTTACTTAGTGATTCCTCAGAGAACGTACGCTTTGTCAAGTCCACTCTTAGAATGCGATTTTGATAACCTGCCATGCTTTGTTCCTCCCATCTAGCATAAAAAACTTATATGATAGTGTCAAGAACTCTTGACCCGTACCGAATCCAACTCCTAGCGCCCCCTTGCCCCTAGGGAATCGCCTGGGAAAGGGGCTACTCACTACGATTCAAATGATATTTGCTATGTCGCTGATATTTATTTCCAGCATCTTAACACTTGCCAGAATACGGTCAACATTCCTGTCTACGGCTTGAATATTGCCCGAGATGTGCTTTAGTTCGGTTGCCGCTTCTTTAATGGCTTGAATCTTTTCTGCCATTCCTTTTATGTCGTATTCTTGCCCCATAATACTACTCCTTGTGTCGCAGGTCCTTGAACCTCTTGCTCTTAACATCATATCTAGGTAAGGTATTATATTTATGAAACTCTATGTTATACCCTAAACTCGTCTTCAGCCTGAGCTGGTCGACCAATTTAGTTTTAACTAAATCAGTTTTGCTCTCTTGCCCCGGGAGCAGCTCTACTTTTAGCGTGATATCATCTATGTCACCTTTTTTGGCTACCAGCACTTCATATTCATCGCTTAGCTCTGGGATACTTCTGACCACTTCCTCAATGGAAGTAGGAGCCAGCAAGACCCCCTTCACCTTGGTAATATCATCGGCACGGCCGATAACTCCTCCCTTAATCAGCCTGAAGGTGCGTCCGCACTCGCATTCATCAGGGCTCCATTGAATAATATCCTTAGAATCAAACCTGATGCATGGTTGAGCTATGCGGTCGAAGGCAGTGATAACCATCTTACCCTTCCTGTCGGGCTCAGTAATAAGTTCACCAGTATCGGTGTCTTCTATCTCAACTATGAACAAAGCGTCGTTAACATGTAGACCAGACTGGCAGGTACACTCAAAGCTCCAGGCACCTATCTCGGTAGCGCCTATATGGTCATAGACCTTGGCTCCCCAAGCTTCCTCCATTCTTTTCTTAGTTGCTGGGATGCTACCTCCAGGTTCACCGGCAACGGTTATTTTCTTTATCTGCAAATCCTTAGCCGGGTCTATACCAAGCTTCCTTTTGGCAACGTCAGCCATGCCCAGCACATAGGTTGGGGTCGCCATCAGGGCAGTGGCTCTTAGCTCTTGCATCTTAAGTATTCGTGCCTCGGTGTTTAATACGCCGCCGGGGATTACCTCGCAACCTATTTTTTCCGAGGCATAGTGAGCTTGCCAGAAGGCAATGGCGGTGTGGTAACCAAAGGGCAAAAAGACCCGGTCATGGTTACGGTAGCCTTGAGCATATAATATATAAGCCCAACATTCAGCGCACCACTCCCAATCCTGCCAGGTATCAGCCTGAAATACCGGCTGCCCCGTCGTGCCGCTGGTCTGGTGATATTCAGTGACTTGCTCCAGAGGTACACACAAAATATCGCCATAAGGGTACGGCTCTTTCCCTTGAATAGCCCTCAACATGGATTTCTCTACCTTGGGCACCTTTTTTATATCATCGAATGTTCTGATGTCACCAGGCTCTATGCCGGCATCACTATATAGCTTGTAATAAAATTTGGAGTGCTCGTATGCCCACTTGAATATGTTGTGAAATTTTTTGAATTGTAACTTTTGAAGCTGTTCACGAGGCAATGTTTCTAAAATTGGATTCCAGTACTGTTCGACTGTTTTCATTAATGCCTCCTACATTCGCCCAAGTCTTTGCTAAAAGTCCCAAAGCAGCCACAGGCTCTCTCGTTACTTTGTGGTGAGCTTGCCCATTTAAAACACAAACAGGTCAAGACCACCCATCATGTTCATTACAGCCCCAGTCATATACTGTGCCTCATCTGACACTAGATAGGCAACAGCATTGGCAATCTCCTGCGGCTCGGCCAGGCGGTGCGTGAGTATCCTGTTTTCAAGCTTCTGGCGCACTTCATCAGCAAGTGGGGCACCCGTATTGGCTACCCCCACCAGCACAGCATTACTGGTTATATTGAACCTAGCTCCTTCCAGGGCAACCGATTTGGCTAGGGAAATTAGACCTGCCTTGGCTGCACCATAACTGGTCTGGCCATATCCTCCCATAACCCCTGCCACTGACGTAATGTTAACAATGCGTCCCCATTTATTGGCACACATATCCGCCCAGGCCTCTTTGATGCAGTAGAAAGCAGAGTTGAGACAAGTCTTCACCTCATTGTCCCACTCCTCAACAACAATCTTATGAATGGGTACGAAACGGCCCATTTGGGCAGCGTTGTTTATCAAGATAGTTACGGCTCCTAGTTTCTGTTTAACCTCGGCGAACCCCTTTTTCACATCCTCATAATCAGTGGCATCCATCTTGATAGCCACGGAATTTCTGCCTAGCTGTTTTATTTCTTCGCCTACGGACATTGCCCCTTCGAAATGCGACTTACCGGTAACGGCAACATCGGCTCCCAGCTTAGCTAAGGTAAGAGCAATAGCTCGCCCGATTCCTCCGGGTCTCGATGCCCCGCTGACGAATGCAACTTTTCCTTCCAATGGCATGTGTCTTCTCCTCCTTATTATCAAAGTTACTGGCAGTTTAACATTGTTTTCAAGCCGCTTATTTTACACGTTCGAAGGCATAATATACCCTATCGCATACCTTGGTTTCTTTCTTGACGTCTATCGGATGCGCGGGAACATCGAATACCACAAACTTGACTTCATCACCCTCTTTAAGCTCGCCTTCGGCGCAATTTATGATGCGACCCAGCAGGTGCTTTATCGGGCTGTCCTTGCCAAAATTAAGCCAGGCAATGATTAGCGGCGAAGGAAAACCAAGGGGGGCCCCGGCTTGCGTTTCGGTAACGGCAACCACCGTGGCTCTCTGCGGCAGGTCCACCCATTCCAGTTCTTCAGACCAGCACTTGGGGCATATAACACCCGGTGGAAAGGCGATATGTCCGCACTTCTGGCACTTGGTCGTGGTAAACCTTCCTTCCCTGAGATTATCGTAAAACTGGTAGTTCCGGTTAAATTCCCGGCATTCTAATGGCCACATATCCATTTCAGAGATATAGGTGCCATCGAGAGCTGGAGTCCCTACTATTTTTGCTGTTTCTATATCTGCCATCTCTATTCTCCTTATCTAAATCTTATATATAGCTTATTCAACCGGCTCCGTCCCGTAGATTACCACCGTGTGCTGGGCACAGGTGCCGCTTAGATTATGCGCCAGGGCAATCTTGGGATCTTTAACCTGATTCGTAGCTCTCGCTTGAAGCTGCTTGCACAGCTCGAGAGACTGGCGGGCTCCGGAAGCACCAAAGGGATGCCCGTGGCTAAGCAGGCCGCCGTCGGTATTTATGGGGCGTTCGCCGTCAATATTAATGGCACCTGAGGCTATATAATCGCCGCCTTCTCCCTTTTTGCAGAAACCAAGCTCTTCAACCTCTATAATCTCAGATATGGTAAAGCAATCGTGGACCTGGGCCACATCTATATGTTCAGCGTTGACCTGAGCATTTCTATAAGCTACTTCAGCTGCTTTCTTCAGATGAGGCCACTCGGCCAGTGTTTCACCCGGCCAACCTGCCGACATGCTATGTGTGGCATGCTGTCCGGTACCACGAATATAGACCAGTGGCCTGTCAGACAGGTCTTTGGCTCTCTGTTCAGAGGCAATTATCACGGCGGAAGCGCCATCGGACAGAGGGCAGCAGTCAAAAAGACCGAAGGGGTCAGCAATTAGCCTGGCGCTCAGCGCCTCATCCATGGTGAGAGTCCTTTGGTAAAAGTGTCCTTTCGGATTGGTAGCACCATAATTGTAATTGGCTACGGCGACATGCGCCATTTGTTCCTTGGTTGTCCCATAGCGCTTCATATGCATTTTGGCGATCATAGCAAAAAATGGTGGGGGTACTCCTAACCCCATGGCGGAGTCCCAGTCGTGGTCATTGACCATTAATTGTGTGTAGTTTGTTTCCCACCTCTGGGGCATATAAACCTTCTCGGCCCCTGTCACCAGAATTACCTCGGCAATGCCGCTTTCTATCAATCCTTTGGCCACAATAATTCCAGAATTGGAGCCAGCACAAAGAGTATCCAGCCGAATACAAATTGATGTCGGTTTTAATCCTAGCCTATGAACCACAAGAGGGGCTGTGTTAAGGGCCGAGGAATGTCTCCCCGCCATTGTGGAACAAACGATGAGCCCATCGATATCTGTGGGCTTCAGTGTCGGGATATCATCAGCGCAGGCTTTGGCTGCCTCTTGGAAGAGATCAAGTATATGTGCTTCTCTTACGCCAAATTTACTCACTCCCCCGCCAACTATTACAGCATTCGTCCCCTTTGCCATCTAAATACCTCCTGTTTTTTTTGTTTAAGCTATGAAGTTTCTGAAATCACAAGCCCTGAGGTCAATATTATATCCCCCGGATACACGCCGAAAATTAACGGACACGTTAAAGGCCGGTGCCTTGTTCCCTGACGGCTAGATGCTAATACCGTCTTGCCTGTACTGTCCTTTTTTATCTCCTTTCTTCTCTGTAGTATCTCGAGATGTCGGTCTGTGTAGATATCATAGGGTGTGACATCACCGAGTCCTTAAGCAGAGCTGAACACTCATCATTTGGTGCAATAGGCACCAAGTGATTTTGGTCTTCCTTGTCGGTTCCTCGTTTCTTACAAGGAGCACTTCTGGTAGGGTTGACAGACGCCCTGGTTAACATTAGCATAGGGCAAAGGTAGTACACTGGCTTACAACAAAGTAAGGAGATGACAGTATGTGAGAAGACTATGCAGACCAAGCAAAGCCATTGAAAATTTGTGACTTTTTGGAGGTAAACAATGAGTAGAAAAAAGCTGATTTTGTCGGATAGACTAGCCCCAATGAGGAGGGGCATGACTTATTCTCACGCTATCAAGGTAGGGAATACCATTTATGTCTCTGGGCAGGTAGCTAGGGATAAAGAATATCGAATATGCCACAAGCGTGATTTTCTCGGTCAGATTGAGATGGTCTTCCAGAACATGAAGGACGTACTAGAGGTGGCAGGTGCTACCATGCAGGATGTGGTCAAATTGAACTTTTTCTGCCGGCATCTGTGGGACTTACGATTGATGGTGCCTATCTTTGAGAGATACTTTGGAGACCACGTTCCGGCAATGACCGCTGTTGAAGTTGTTCAGCTATGGCACCCTCATATCTTGGTTGAGTGTGAAGCAATTGCTGTTGTCGGTGAAGATATGGTGATAATTGATGGTAAGGAGATAGGGGGCGTAGGGTACGGCAGGCCTTACGAAGTGCCTGGCGGAACATTCAGATTTCAGTCTGAGTAAGCAAAGGTATGCTCGCCTGTCAAGAGAAGACATGCATCGCCGATATCAAGAGCAGGTGATGAACATCGACCCAAAGCTGAGGTTTAAAGACGCTACAGCCATGCGCAACGCCCTTCTGGGCATAGGATGATGGCGCTGCGGATATACTCTTCTAGAGTTATAATGGGAATTAAAGAATCTGAGTTTAATATTTCGCTAAATCGCGTGATGAGATAACAGTTCATCGTTTTGTGCAGGAAAAAGGTGTCGCTCTGCCACGCAGGCTCTTGAAGTTTTCTCTCCAGGTCGGGTCTCATTTCAAATCCCGTCTCGTATCTGGAATGCCTTTGCTGAAGCTATCTGTTATAATGTAGCTTCTAAAGGAGCAATTCGTTGTATAAAGCGCCCCGGGGCACTGCGGATATTTTGCCTGAAGAGCAGGGCTACTGGAGATTCGTTGAGGACAGGGCAATTGCCCTGTGCCGTCTTTATGGATACCAGCGTCTTGATACTCCGGCTTTCGAGGACTCTCAGCTTTTCACCCGGAGCATAGGCGAAGGCACCGACATTGTTACCAAGGAGATGTACACTTTCAAGGACAGAAGCGGCAATATCCTGGCTCTAAGGCCGGAAGGCACGGCGCCGGTGTGCCGGGCCTATCTTGAGCATGGAATGGACAATTTGCCTCAGCCGGTAAAGCTTTATTACCTGGCTGCCATCTTCAGGTATGAGCGCCCCCAGGCGGGACGCTACCGGCAGCACTATCAGTTTGGCTTTGAGGCTATGGGCGATGCCGACCCGGCTCTGGATGCTGAGGTCATCGAGATGGCGTGGCAGCTTTTCAACTCTTTAGGACTGGAGCATCTTTTTCTGTATGTTAATAGCATCGGCTGTAAAATATGCCGGCCTAAGTATCTGGAGGGACTTAAAGGCTATTATTCTGCTCATCTAGCCGGCTTGTGTTCAGATTGTAAGACCAGATTTGAGAAAAATCCTTTGCGTTTACTCGATTGTAAGAAACCTACTTGCTACGATGTGGCGGAGGCGGCACCGAAAAGCACCGACTACCTGTGCCGTGAGTGCCAGACGCATTTTGAAGCCGTTGTGGGGTATCTGGACGCCTTAAGGCTTCCCTTTGATATAAATCACAGGCTGGTGCGCGGTCTGGACTACTACACCAAGACTGTCTTTGAGATTCAGCCGTTGGGAGAGGGCGCTCAGAGTGCTCTTGGTGGTGGTGGACGGTATGATGACCTTATTGAGGAGCTGGGCGGCAAGGCTACACCGGCCATCGGCTTTGCTGCCGGCATGGAAAGAGTCGTGCTTAATTTGAAGAGGCAGAAAACTCCTGTCCCAAATTTGCCGGCTGCACAGGTCTTTATTGCCCATCTCGGGGACGAAGCTAAGCTGGAAGCGGTGAGACTTGCCTCTAATCTGCGTAAGGACGGTATTGCGGCGATAATGGCTACCGGTGATAGAAGTTTAAAGGGTCAGTTGAGACAAGCTGACAGCATCGGCAGCAGTTATGTGGCGATTATCGGCGAGGATGAGGTGAAAAGCGGTGCGGTAACTTTGCGTAATATGATGACCGGGGAGCAACAGGTTGTGTCACCAGCAGGGCTTAGAGAATTGCTAAAAGAGATTATTCAGGGGTGATTTTACTCATAGCGGAAGTGGAGAGAAAATTTATTTGTCATTGCGAGGAGCGTCAGCGAGGAAGCAATCTCAGTGGATGGGGGGAAGCGTGAGAGTGCCACGCTTCGCTCGCAATGACAGAAGGCGAAGGGCTCAGAGATGACACAAGACGAAGGGCTCGCAATGGCAGAAAGGTAAACAGTGTGACAGAATGGTGATTGAGTAGCTAGGAGGTCAGGATGGATGAAGTAATTATATCTAAGGCGATAACTGATAGTTACCTGAAAGACTTGCTCGATTCGATGGAGGTGGATGTGGCTATAGCCGGAGCTGGGCCGTCAGGTATGGTTGCTGGCTACTATCTGGCGAAGAACAAGGTTAAGGTAGCTATCTTTGAAAGGAAACTGAGCGTTGGTGGCGGCATGTGGGGTGGTGGCATTATGTTTAGCCGTATCGTTGTTCAAAGCGAGGCAAAAGGGATTCTGGATGAGATGGGCATCTCGGCCAAGCAGTATCAAAAGGGATATTACATAGCTGATGCTATTGAGGCAGTGTCAACACTTTGTTCCCGGTGCGTGAAGGCTGGGGCAAAGATATTCAATTTGCTCAGCGTTGAGGATGTGATGATTCGCGAGAATGACAAAATAACTGGCCTGGTGCTAAACTGGAGCGCTGTGTCTCTGGCAAATCTGCATGTTGACCCGATAGGCATAAGAACTAAGCTGGCGATAGATGCCACAGGTCATGATGCTGAGGTCTGCCGTATAGTGGCCAGGAAGACAGAGGCTGGGGTGGAAGTTCGCGGTGAGAAATCAATGTGGGCTGAGGTTGGCGAAAAAGCGATATTAGAAAACACCAGGCAGGTTTGTCCCGGCCTGCTGGTTGCTGGGATGGCGGCTAATGCCGTCTTTGGCTCTCCCCGGATGGGAGCTGTTTTCGGCGGCATGCTCCTCTCGGGCAAAAAGGCCGCGGAGCTGGCTATGGATTTGCTGAAGAAAACTAAGCGATAGGGGGTGAGGCAATATGGCAAAGACAATTGCTGAAATCAATGAAAAAATCAAAAAAGGTCAGGCGGTAGTAGTTACGGCTGAAGAAATAATTGGTATGGCAAAGAAGAAGGGAATCAGCCAGGCGGCTAAAGAAGTCGATGTGGTAACTACTGGCACCTTTGGGCCTATGTGCGGCTCAGGCGCTTATTTCAACGTCGGGCATACTAAGCCGAGAATAAAGCTTGGTGGGGGTAAGGTCTACCTAAATGATGTTCCTGTGTATTCCGGATTAGCAGCCGTGGATGTCTTCCTGGGGGCAACGGCTCTGCCTGATGACGACCCCAAGAATAGAATCTATCCTGGCGAGTTTAGATATGGCGGCGGACACGTAATCGAGGAACTCGTAGCCGGGAAGGATGTCAGGCTGGTGGCTACTGCTTACGGCACCGATTGCTACCCCAGACGAAAGCTGGAAACCTTGATTAATATCAAGGATATGAATGAGGCGGTCTTATTTAATATGAGGAACGCATATCAGAATTATAATGTGGCGGTGAATTTGTCCGACCGGACCATTTATACTTACATGGGAGTGCTCAAGCCGAAGCTGGGCAATGCCAATTATTCTACTTCTGGTCAACTTTCTCCGTTATTTAATGACCCCTATTATAAAACCATCGGCATCGGTACGAAGATATTTCTCGGTGGCGGCGTTGGCTATGTTGCCTGGCATGGAACACAGCACAATCCCAATGTTTTACGAGGCAATAATGGTGTTCCGAAAAGAGGGGCTGGGACACTAGCGGTTATCGGTGACTTGAAGCAAATGAACCCCAAATGGCTGGTGGGCACCAGTTTTCTCGGTTATGGCTGCACCTTGACTGTGGGTATCGGTGTCCCTATACCTATTTTGTCTGAAGAGATACTTCGTTATACATTGGTGACCGACGGCGAGATTTTTGCGCCAGTGGTCGACTATGCTGAAGCTTATCCCCAGAGAAAACCTGACATTCTGGCTGAGGTCAGCTACGCTGAACTCAAGAGCGGAAAGATAAAGGTTCAAGGCCAGGAGGTTCCCGCTGCGTCTTTGTCCAGCTATCCGGGAGCAGTGGAGATTGCCAGTATTTTGAAGGAGTGGATAAAGAAGGGCGAGTTCCTGCTGACCGAGCCGGTGACACCCCTGCCCGGCGTGGAATCGGGGATTGTCTTTAAGCCGCTTGAGGAGCGTCCGATTTTGTAGTGAAGGAGGCAGAAGATGGCTACTGTTTCGAAGAGACTAGTTTTGCATTTTCCGAATCGTCTAACCAGCCAGCCCATAGTCTACAAGTTGGTGAAGGACTTTGACCTGGAATTTAATATTCTCAAGGCTTCAGTTACCCCCGGGGAGGAGGGGCTCTTGGTCATGGAGTTAAGTGGAGAGCAGAGGAATTATGACAAAGGGGTGAAGTATCTGACTGAAACCGGGGTAAAAATCCAATCGCTGAGCCAGGATGTGGTTTGGAATGAATCGAGATGTACCCATTGCGGTGCCTGCATTACGCTTTGCTCTACCGGAGCCTTTTCTCTAGAGCCGGCGACTCGAAAGGTAAGTTTTGACCATACCAAGTGCGTTGTCTGTGAGTTGTGCATTAAGGCCTGCCCGCCTCGAGCCATGGAGCTATATTTTTGAATGTACCAGCCGAGGACTTATCGCTGCTGGATTAAAGACGATGATTTAGTTTCCTTCAATGTCACCGTCAAGGAGACTGACCTCTATATCCGAGCGGCAAGTAACCTCGAAGCCGAAGCCCTGAAGGCAGTTATAAAGCATCGCACACCGCTCGAAGAGTATATTAAAAGCCATCCACTTTTTCTCTACAGCCTGGAGCCCTGTTCTGTAGATGAGGATGCCCCAGTTATTGTTAGAGAAATGGCACAAGCGGCTCGGATAGCCGGCGTTGGGCCGATGGCAGCCGTAGCTGGAGCTATTGCTGAGGCTGTAGGTAAAGACCTGCTTGTTTGCACGCCA
>JAPLHH010000158.1 GCA_026389735.1 Chloroflexota bacterium
AATGTAGGGTTGCTTAACCAATCCGCAGTCGGTCCTGATATCATGTCATCTCTTTTTCAAAGGTCGTATCCGCATCAATTATACACCCACCCATATCATAATATAACGTAACTATACCGTAGACAAACGTAAACATTTGTGCATTGGAGCAGGTACTAACTTCGGGTATATCTATAAAACTGCCATCCGCCGAATGCAAATAGAACGAAGCCTGCAAGAAGCTGCCCCAAAAAGACTTCACCAGGTGTTTTTAGTAAGTTAGCTCCTAGTGTTGCAAGTAAGTTAAATCCCAATGCCAGAGGTATAAGATATAACAACCTGTTGGCCTCAGCCTTTGCGCCGCCCTTCTTTTGCAGAGTTATTAACTCGCTTTTACTCTCGTCAATTTTCTTCTCCATGCGTTCTAGCCTAGTTATGATTTCATCTTTTTTAGTTTGTGGCATAATTCACCTCCTATAGCTAAATTATACACCCCGCTAGATATGAACTTGTCAAGGGTTTGCTTATTAAAAGGAGGACAAACAATGATAGTTAAATGTAAAAACGGAGTCGAAATACAGTTTGAGGAAACGCCGTATTTCTACGTCATAACAGTTGGTGGCAAGGCATGGTATTGGTCTAGGATTACAGGCAAATTTGACGGAACGTCTTTTGCTTGGAAACGAGACTAACTATAGTCGTGTTCCTCTTCCCATTTGCGAGCTGTTTCCTCGGTTACTTTTGGGCCAACCTTTTTAACATGGCTAGTAGGCCACTTGCCTTTGTGTTCTGCTTCTCGTTCCTCCAATGGGCGTTCAGTGATACCACCATGCACTATTTTGCGCTCAACTTTGACAACATACCTAGTGAAGTTTCGTGGAGCTTGTTTCCCTGCCATAGTTCACCACCTATACGATAATTATAGCAGTAGGTTAGAGGATGTCAACATGAAGGCTCTCATGCTTTGAAGCCCCATCTATCGTGACCAGGTTTTGGGTTTTCTATGTATTCCTTGTGATGCGTGTAAACTTCTTTCGCAACTTCGACGAGGGGCTTGAAATCGTCACCTCGGTTCAGCCGCTCAACTGTGTAAGCCAAAATAAATATGAGCTGCAGGTCATCCCACTTTGGAGTCCACGTATATTCACTTGTATTTCCCGCATATGGTTTTACTCGTTTGTCAGCAAACTTAATCTGAAGTTCTGTACGCCCATCTGGAAACTTGCCTGTCTCATGTCCAGCAAAGAATATCTGCATCATAAGCCCCCTTTATCGAAGATTCTCTAAGATAACCCCTTCTTAGGAAAAGGCACACGGAAGATAGCACCCAAGTCCATGACATCCAAGCTGCCATCTGCGTTAATGTCTACCAGGTCAAGCGTACCCATAGCCTCGTGGAAGTCATAAACCAGCTTCAAGTATTTACTCTTAACTAAAGCTGGTATCTCTTCATGGCGACCTGCATACCACTCAAAAATATCTTTATCGCTCTTTGAGGAATTGCAGGATTTGCAAGCGACTACTTGGTTGCTGATGATATTCGGCCCCCCTTTGTGCAGGGGAATGAGATGATCCCAGGAAAGATTCTCTTTACAATCGCAATAGATACAGCTAGACTTGCCTCGCTCGATTGTCTTTCGGTCATCCTGCATTATGCCTGACCACTGCATTTCGCCACACTTTAGCTTCTGGAATCGGCTCATTATGAAGCGATAGTTGCCTTCAAAGTTAGCACCTCGCGCAATCAGTTTGGCGTATTCCCATAAAATCAATTCCCTGACCGTTTTAACGGCACTGGGGGGCTTCATAACACGAGGCTTTTCTTTAGACATGGCCTAAACCTTACGCTCTACAAACTAGGACTTTATTTTCGCAAAATCGCTGGCGCTAGAGAGCGCTGCAAGCTCATTCTAACTGATTTATCATGTCAGTTACTTCCAATATCAAATTATGACCTAATTCCATCTCAGTTGTAGCCTGATTTAATGCGCTTTCATCCATATTGTCAATGCCATCGGTTAAATAATCTGTCATTGAGTTGAAATGGTACATCGCCTGTAAAAATTTGCTATGAATTTGATTCATAGAACTAGGCGGAGAAATATTGACTACTTCATCGTATAAACCACGTATTATGATTATTTGAGCAGCTACATCCATACTCCACTGTGTATCTCCGATATTGGCATCTTGGAGTAATGTGCCTAGTTCAGTTAATGCATTACCCATTCTGACGCTAATATCAGATGTCGTTAATAGGTAATCCCGCTCTGCTGAAGTTAATTGCTGGCTGCCAGTATTACTTGATTGCGTTACATCTGAACTTTCTGGCTGCATAACGCATACTACACACGACCCTACTGCAGCCAGGGCAAACAAAATGACACCCAATAAGATAATGCCTAGTTTGCTCGATTTTTTCTTTGGCGGTTCGGGCTGCTGGTACTGCGGTGGTGGTTGTTGATACGGTTGCTGGTACTGCGGTGGTGGTTGTTGATACGGTTGCTGATATTGTGGTGGTGGTTGCTGCGTTGGCCAATTTAGCTGCATTCCACAGTTGTTGCAGAACCCTACTCCAAAAGCAACCTGAGCGCCACACCTGGGGCATTGATACCACTGCTGCATCACAACCTCACGCTTGCTACATCCCAGCATAAGCCACTACCATTAGCGCTGTCAAGTGCCCCTTTCCGTCACGCTCAAAGTAAGGCTGTGAAATTGGCGTTAGTTTGGCGTTAAAATGACAGCCGCCGAGTGCACAGGGCGACAGGTACGGTTGCTGAACATTCCAAGGTTGACCACTGGACATTCTAAGCGCCTTGTGGTAAATAGTAGTAGTAGAAACTGGGAACACCAACCACACCCAGAATAATTAAACGAAGGAGGTAACAAATGGCAGGCAAACAGACATGGATGCCAACGACGGCTGGGATACTGGACATAATTGCCGGCAGCTGCGGCTTAATCTGCGCCCTTGTGTTCGTTTCATTAGGTGGCATCATGCGATTTGTGCCGGATGTTCCCCCATTTTTGTGGCCTATCTTCACCGCTTTGGCTGTACCATTTGCTATCGTGGGAATACTGGCTATAGTGGGCGGCATCTACGCACTGCAGAGGAAAATCTGGGGATTGGCACTAGCCGGCTCCATAGCTGCCTTCTTTCCCTCTTGGATTTTGGGAATAGCAGCTATCGTATTCACAGCGCTATCCAAGAACGAGTTTGAATAATCGCAATAGCCAAATTAGCGTGAACTAATAAAATCCTGAAAAAAGCCAAGCTCTAGACGCTTGTGAGACCGTGGGACCAAATGTCAAAGGAGCTACTGGGGCTCGGCTTGAGTCTTACTGGATAAAAATCTCCAGACTGAGACCCTCTCGTACTTAGTCACAGTTCTTTGTTTTGTAACTTCCACTGGCACTTGACGATGCTTTGTTACTTGCTTGTAATCAGTACGTTCAGTAGTTTTGGTTGTAACCTCATCCCACTTAAAAACCATTGTTAACCTTCCATATTTGACAAGCCTTATGTAATCTGTGGAGAAGCGCATGACATACGTTCCCGAGAGTTTAGGTACAAACTCAAAATCATCTGATTGGGCTGTGCTTTGCGAGCCCAAATATTTATAAACTTGAGTGAAACCGGGGTCAGTAACTGTAACATAAAATGTGTTCAATACATCTCCGATTTCCCAAGAACCTGAAACCACAGGATTCGACCTTCCTATTAAATCAATATTAAAGTAGACTTCAGTCCCCCAGCGGTCCGGCATCACCCTACGCCATAGCTCCACTAAGGAGCCGTCATGCAAAGTTTCTGACTTACTCTCTGTTACTTCTGTAGTAACTTGAGTAGTATAAGGCTCAGATTCAGTATAAGCTTCTTCCTTATACTCAGTCTCGGTGTAGTTCTCAACGACCTGCACAGGCACCTTCACAAGCGGAATCGCAAAAAAGACAATACAAATAACCACGACTATCGAAACTAGACTAATTGTGATAGCTTTCCAGATATTCCCTTTCCCTCCCGGTTCTCCTTCTCCGTGAACCGTGTTTTGATTTTGATAGGTCATTGACTTCCCTCCTAGTGAAAGCTTCGCCTGTTCCCGTATCAGTCAATATAGCATTGTGCCACATTTTGGGCAAGTTGTGAGTTTAGAGTCAACTGTAGCACCACGTTTGGGGCAACCATACCTCAGGCACTCACCACATACCTGACATAACTGCTCACCAATAACTTGCTGCGCACCACACTTAGTACGTGGGAACATTTGTCGCATACTATTAACTTTTTCATTTGTAATTATACAATAGCAGAATTATAAAAATACATCCATCATACTAGTAGTTTGTTCAGGATATTGTGCCGTGATATGATATCACTTCGTGCTGAATTAACAACCGTTACGCATTGCAGGGAAAAGTGAGGATTCACATGTGGATCAGAGAGCCGGGCAAAGTCAATGACAGGTTAGATTTTCTAGGCACATCGGATATTTGCCTCTACTTGCTCAGAGGCAGAGAGGCCATGATTATAGGTGGTGGGATGAGCTGGATAGCGCCATCCTTAGAAGCTCAATTCTCAGAGATGAATTTTGAGCCCAAAAAGCTCAAGTACTTGGTGGTTTCTCACTCGCACTCCGACCATTGTGGTGCTGTGCCTTATCTGAAGAGGAAATTCCCGCATATCCAGATACTCGCCTCGGCATACGCTGAGAAGGTTTTCGCCAAGGAAAAGGTGGTGAACTTCATTGCGGCTCTCAACAAGCAAATGATTGATAGGCTAGGGCTACAAAGTGAGTATGAGAGATTGAATTTAAAGTTTGATGCGATTCATGTTGACCGCGTCATCAATGAAAGTGATGTTATAGACCTGGGCGATGGTATAGAAGTACACTTTATGGAAGTACCTGGTCATACCCAATGTTCCATTGCAACGCATGCCCCGAGGTTGAAGGCATTGTTCCCTTCAGATGCGGTTCCACCTCCCACAGATGACGCCAGCGGAGTCTTTTTTCCGGGCCCACAATATGACTTTGGCATGTATAAAGAATCGCTGGAGAAGCTGACTAGCTGCGAAGTTGAAATATGTGCCTTCGAGCATTATGGTGTTGTTTCCGGTGCCCAGGCAAGGCAAATCTTACAAGAGGGGCTATGCCAAACAGAAAGGTTCGAGAACCGCATTATTGAGCTGTACCAGCAGACAAAAAACTTTGACGAGACGCTGCAAAGAGCTGCCGCTGAAATCCTGCAGAGGAACGAGTTCAACTTTATGGAGAGGGAACTGCAGCTCACCGTTTTAAGCACGGTAATCCACAGGATATTGGACTACGCTAAACTCCTCGACGAATCAGCAGCGCCGTAATCAGCTTTCTGTAATTAGTGCGATTCTTCGGTCGTTCCACTCGAGATTCTTCGCTTCGCTCAGAATGACAAGGAGAAAAACCCAGAATGACAACAGCGAATGACTCAGGATGACAGAAGACGAAGGGGTCAGAAGGACAGAAAGCGGAGGGCCAAGGAGGACAGAAAGCGGAGGGCCAAGGAGGACAGAAGGCGAAGGGCTCAGGATAGCGGCTTAGGTTTCCACTTTTAGGCTACGATTTGGATTTTTCAAATAAGGAGGCAGAACCCTGCCTTATATCCTGGTGGGTCGCGACTGCCGTGATTGTCTCATAGTGTAAGCCTATATCCAGAGGATAAGACACAGCCACATTGATAGCTCGTTTGGCACCCTGGATTAGCGCTGGGGCAATGGAGGCTATTTCCTGAGCCAGCTTCCTGGCTTCTTCCATAAGTTTATCCAAGGGATAAACATGCTCAACCAGCCCTATCTTCAAAGCCTCGGCAGCATCTATCCTTCGGCCAGTAAATATAAGCTCCTTAGCTTTGCCGGCGCCAACAATCTTAGT
Source organism: Chloroflexota bacterium (assembly GCA_026389735.1). The sequence continues at coordinate 5,889 of JAPLHH010000158.1, forward strand.
CAAGCGCTGGGTTCCGCCAAAATCAGGGATAGTGCCCATCTGCACTTCAGGTAAACTGAAGACGGCTGTTTCTAAGGCAAGCCTTATATCGCAAACCAGCGCCAGTTCCATGCCTACGCCCAAACAGTAGCCGTTGATGGCAGCTATAACTGGCACCGGCAGCATCTCGAACTTGGCATAAATCTGTCCGCCCATCTGAAGAGCTTCAAAGTCGGAACGAGCGGCACGTGTGGGCATGATATCCTCACCTGACATGGCCGCCTTGAGGTCCAAGCCAGCGCAGAAAGCGCGGTCTCCAGCTCCGGTAATTATGACTACTCGTATTTCAGGCTCAGATAGTATATGTTCAGCAGCCTCTCTAAGCCCCTCAAGTACCTCCCCATTAACAGCATTCCTAACTTCAGGTCGGTTAAGTGTAATTGTTGCCACTTTGTCTTGTACTTTCAATAACACTGCCTTGCTCGTAGTCACTTCGATTTCTCCTTTCTTCTAGAAATCTGTCTGCTTGGGTCTTGCCCCAGTTATACAGTTAGACAAAGCGAGATTGAGCTCATATTAAACACGACTCAACTCAGTAGTTCTATGAACACGCGGATAGTGCTAGTGAGATACTTCTCTCAAAAAACAAGGCGTCAAACGTTAAAATGGTTGTGGCTTCTTCTTCAGAGTGGCAATCAACTTGTCCAGTGGTATTGCAGTAAGAGTCAAGGTTTGCAGGCCGCCTCGAGCACTTAGATGTATCGCCAGTTTAGCCGCAATCTCATCACTCGGCGCCTCGACGATGTTGACGAAATCATACTGTCCCAGAAGTCCGTACTGAGCCAGTATTTTAACCCCCATATACTCCACTTCCTTATTGATCTCCTTAAGCCACTCAGGATACTCCTCGATTTTTTTCTGCCTTCACCAGTGAGCGTTGTCAGCATTAGGTATACAGCCATCACTGCCTCCTCTTAGTCGGATTTTTGTGCCCCCTAATTATATGCCCAGTTTCCGTGAAATGCCAGCCCAAACCCGGTGGCATTCAGTTAAGTCATTTTTGCTTCAAATAGCATGTAGTTGCGAGGCTTTAGCCTCGCCAAAGCGACCCTAAAGGGTCGCAACTACATTTTTATGTTATCCAGCTAGTTTTTATGACGTCCTCCTTGGGTAGTGGGTCAATTTGGGACATAAGGTTAAAGATGGATAGGTTTTCATAAAGAACTATAAGAAACAGTGGAAAACCCTAGAAAACTGGCAAAAACAGTAAAAAACACTTGACAAAGTAGTACTTATATGTATATACTACATAATGTATCATTAGAGAGAGGAACGCCTTAAGGTTTCGTCTTTAAGGGGTTTCTCTCTATCTTCTATATTCAAGTTTATTCCTTAAATCGTCAAGAAAATCAATATTAGTCCCCGCCGCCTTACCTAGTAGTCTTGAGCATCCGCGTCTGCTAGATGCGAGCACCCTCTTAAGTTTCTTTTGTCCCGTTAGATATTTTATCAAACATGCGAAATCACCATCACTAGTAACAATTACTGCTTGACCATATTTTTCAATATCAATCATTGCTTGCAAAACTAATTCAGCATCAATATTACCTTTGATGTTATTATCTTCATCACGAGAAACCTCTTTAAATATAAGTGTAAACCCATTTCTCCTGAGATTATCATATAAACCTTCGTTATCTTTAATGTATCCGATAAAGTAATAAGCAACTGATACCCCATATTTCTCCTTAAGGAACGTCCTTAACTGCTTATGACCTACTTTCCATCCCAGCTCTTTTGCTGACAGATAAAAATTGTTGCCATCGATAAAAGCATAGTTATTCGGTGGTGTATACATCAGAAGCTATTGTAGCACCTTATCGAACCCTGTCAATGCTTGGTGTGTCAACGGTATAATCGCCGTCCTCCTTGACACTATTAAGGAGAAGGAATAAAATTTGTCTTTGCAAGTTGCCTGTTTCAGGCAAGTATCTCAATTAGTTATAGGAAGGGGTGATGTCATGTGCCTCAAGTAAGACTTTCGCAGGGGGAGAGCTTCGAGAGCCTGCTACGGCGTTTCAGCAAGAAAGTGCAACAGGAAGGTATAATTAGCGAAACCCGCCGTCGCGGATTCTTCGAGAAGCCAAGTATAAAGCGGAAGCGGAAGGAGGCGGCAAAACGGCGGAAAACCGCCAGGAGCAGCTAGAAGATGACTCTGGCTCAGAAAATTAGAAGTGACCTCGAACAGTCAATAAGAAAAGAGGACAAACGACGGTGTTTGGTGCTCCGTTCTGTCCTGGCTAGTATTAGAAACGCCGAAATTGCCCAACAAAAAGATTTAGACGACAGTGGTATATTAGTTGTTATAGATAAAGAAGCCAAGATGCGGCGTGAGAGCATTGAGGCTTTTGAGAGGGGTAACCGCCCGGATTTAGTGGCTAACGAGAAAGCGGAGTTAGCAATCCTGCTAGAGTATCTGCCCGAGCAGATGAGTCGCGAAGAGATTGTGGCCGCAGCCCATAAGGTAATCAGCGAACTGGGAGCAACAAGTCCGAAGGACAAGGGTAAAGTTATGTCCCAGCTTATGCCCCAGCTTAGAGGAAGAGCTCAAGGGCAGGAAGTCAGTGATGTTGTCTCGGAACTTCTGAGCAGCACCTAGGTATTGCATCTTGCCCTTTTGTCTTTGATAGGATAATATGCGGCGGCAGAGAGTGCCGCCATCTTTGTTATTTAGAGTAGCAACTATGAAGTTCGGCATTATTATCTTTCCCGGCACCTGGAGCGACAGAGACTGTTATTACGCCCTCGGCGATATCCTGAAACAGGATGTTGACTATATCTGGCATAAGGAGACAAACCTTTCCAAGTATGATTGCGTCATCCTGCCCGGCGGTTTTTCCTACGGTGACTACCTGAGACCCGGGGCTATTGCTCGCTTTTCCCCGGTAATGACATCACTAGAGCATTTCGCCTCTCGGGGTAAGCTGGTCATAGGCATCTGCAACGGCTTTCAGATTCTGTGTGAATCCGGACTACTCCCCGGGGCATTACTGCGCAATGACCACCTGGAATACCGCTGTCAGTGGACATATCTCAAAGTAGAAAACACTTCGACTGTCTTCACTTCACAATGTCAAAATGGGCAGGTGCTTAAGATTCCTATCTCCCATTATGAAGGCAGATATTACGCCGACGATGCCACACTGGCTGAACTGGAGACTGATAAACACATTATTTTCCGCTACTCAACTTCAACAGGTGCGATAAACGATGCCGCCAATCCTAACGGTTCCTTGCACAATATCGCCGGCATTATGAATAAAAAGGGTAACGTATTAGGCATGATGCCGCATCCTGAACGCGCCTGTGAGCCTCTCTTAGGCAGCAGCGATGGTAACTTAATCTGGGAGTCAATAATTGCCAATATCTAAAGAAACACTCGATGAAATCGCCCTGAGCGAGAAGGAGTATCAGCTTATTGTTGAAAAGCTTGGTAGAGAGCCGAGCGAGGTGGAGCTGGGTATGTTCGGCTCGCTGTGGAGCGAGCATTGCGGGTACAAGCACTCCAAGGCGCTGCTTAAGCTGCTCCCATCAAGGAGCCGGCGAGTTATGGTCAAGCCCGGGGAAGAAAATGCTGGAGTGGTGGACATCGGCGATGGGCTTGTACTGGTAATGAAGATAGAGTCCCACAATCATCCCTCGGCAATCGAACCATACCAAGGGGCAGCAACGGGGGTGGGAGGCATCGTTCGGGATATATTCACCATGGGAGCCCGGCCAATTGCCCTCATGAATTCTCTTCGCTTCGGTCCTCTGACCGACCCTCATAATCGATATCTTTTCGGTGGAGTAGTTGGCGGCATTGCTGGCTACGGCAACTGCCTGGGAATTCCCGACGTCGGCGGCGAGATTTTCTTCGCCGATTGCTACTCGGCTAACCCGCTGGTCAATGCACTATGCTTGGGTATTGCCGAAGCTAAGAACCTGGTCAGGGCAAGAGCCTACGGAGAGGGTAACTTGCTCATGCTAGTCGGAGCCGACACCGGCCGTGACGGACTACACGGCGCCTCCGGTCTAGCATCGAGAACATTTGAGGAGGAGCGGGAGTTAAGGTCAACAGTCCAGGTTGGCAATCCCTTTCTCGAGAAACTGCTTATAGAAGCCTGCCTTGAGCTGGCCGAAACCGATTGGATTGCTGGCATGCAGGATTTAGGTGCCGCTGGACTGACCAGCTCGGCCGTGGAATCAGCAGCCAGGGGCGGCGGTGGCATTGAAATCGATGTCCTCAAGATACCACGTCGAGAGAAGGGTATGACTCCTTACGAGGTTATGCTGTCCGAATCACAAGAGAGGATGTTAGTGGTGGTGAAGAAAGGTTATGAGGACAAAGTGAAAGCTCTGTTTGACCGCTGGGAACTGCGCTCAGATATAATCGGGCAAGTAACCGGCGATGGCGTAGCCAGAATTAGAGAAGGGAAAAAGGTGGTGGCTGAGGTGCCGGTAAACTTGCTGACTTCACCACCCATTTACCGACGGCGAGTCAAAAAGCCGGAATGGCTCAACAAATTGCAGGCCTTTGATGTCACCTCAATTCCTGATTTATCACGTAAGAAAGCGAACTCAACACTTCTCCAGCTGCTGGCATCGCCCAACATCGCCAGCAAGCGTTGTGTATACCGCCAGTACGACCACCAGGTGGGCAACAACACCGTAGTTCTCCCCGGCAGTGATGCTGCTGTGCTGCGCATCAAAAGGACAAAAAAGGCTATCTCATTAACTACTGATGGCAATGCCCGTTACTGCTATGTAAATCCTTACCTCGGTGGTGTCATCGCTGTGGCTGAAGCAGCGAGAAACCTGGCCTGCAGCGGTGCTCAGCCTCTGGCTATTACCGACTGCCTCAATTTTGGCAATCCAGAGAAAGACGATGTTTACTATCAACTGAAAGAGTGCATCAACGGTATGGTTCGAGCCTGCCGGGAGCTGAAAATCCCGGTTATCAGCGGCAATGTCAGCCTGTACAACGAGACCAAAGGCAAAGCTATTTATCCGACTCCAGTGGTCGGAATGGTCGGGCTTATCGAGGATGTAGCCAAACATTGCATTTCTGGATTCAAAAATGAAGGTGACATGGTGTTTTTGCTGGGCGATAGCCAAACCGTTGATAGCAGTATCGGCGGCAGCGAATATCTCGAACTAATACACGGTATAATAAAGGGAAACCCCTACATTGATTTGGGGATGGAGAAGCGGCTGCAGCGTTGTTGTCTTGAGGCGATCGCGCGAGGGCTCATAAACTCAGCTCATGATTGTTCCGAAGGAGGGCTAGGCGTTACCCTGGCAGAAAGTTGCCTGGCTAACGGTCTCGGCTTCGTTAGTCGTGACTGGAAGTCCGAAGGAAGGCTGGATGCAGCTCTTTTCGGTGAGGCTCAATCGAGAATTATAGTCTCAGTAGTGCCCAAATCAGCCCGGAAATTAGAGAAACTCGCCGCTCGTTACCAGATAGCAGCAACAAGACTGGGGACAGTAGGCGGCAAGCGATTGATATTAAAAGGCTACATAGATTTGTCTCTAAAAGAGGTTGGGGAGGCATGGTGGAGTGGACTTGAGAAATCGCTATAAAATGGAGGAAACACTTGGCTGAGATAAGTCCTTTTTCAGGCGTACGTTACAATCAAGAAATCGTCGGAGACATGGCATCGGTCATCTGCCCGCCCTACGATGTCATCTCCCCGGAAGAGCAGAGAGCCTACTACGAGAAAAGCGAATACAATGTCATTCGCCTTGAGCATGGAATAGTGCTGCCCAAAGATACAAAAGCCAGCAATAAACACAGCCGGGCTAGTGCTACTTTCAACCAGTGGCTAAAAGACCGGGTACTGATAGTTGACCACGTACCTTCATTCTACATCCACGAGCACACTTTCACCTATCAAAATATCAAAAAACGACGCCTTGGCCTAATGGCCTGTGTCAGACTGGAACCGTGGGAGAAAAAGATTATAGTTCCTCATGAAAATACTGTTCCTGGGATTAAAAGCGACCGCCTAGACTTGATGCGAGCTTGCGCTGCCAACTTCAGTCCGCTCCTTGGCCTCTATGAAGACCTTGGACAAAAAGTCACTAAATTATTAACTTCGCAGGCTAGCCGTAAGCCGACGATTAACTTTACCGAAGCTGGTGAAACACACAAGCTCTGGGTAGCTAACGAACCTGAATTCGTCCAGAGAGTCAGCCACTTCCTGGCTTCCAAGCCCATTTATATCGCCGATGGACATCATCGCTACGAGACAGCATTAGCTTACAGGGATGAAAGGCGACAAGAAACTTCGTCTGGCAAGAGTAATGAAGCCTTTAATTTTATCATGATGTCGCTGGTGTCCTTCTCCGACCCCGGGCTTATCGTGCTACCTGTCCACCGCCTGGTGCATAATTTATCCTCTAAAGCTGTGACTCAATTTAGGGGCAATCTGGAAACGTTTTTTGAAGTGGAATCTGTCCCCTTAGGAGAAGCTGGCCTGCCCGAGATAAGAGGAGCCATCACGCGGGTTTTAGGGCTGGAGCCGGGCAGTGTTATAGCTCTGAAACTCCGCCAGTCCCCATCTCTCAAGGAAATAATGCCCGAGGGCCATTCCGAAGCCTATAAAAGGCTAGACGTCAGCATTGTTCAGCACCTTCTTATCGACAAGCTAACAGCCCTCAATAGAAGCAGCAGCGTTGCCTATACCTCAAATATGGTAGAAGCTCACCGACTGGTGGAAAGCAGTGAACATCAACTGGCTTTTATACTAAACCCCATACCGGTGGCGACCATTAAGGCAATCGCTGATGCCAATGACAAGATGCCGGGAAAATCAACTTTCTTCTACCCTAAATTGCCCACCGGCCTGGTCATGAACCGCCTCGAGGGAAGGTTGTAAGTCAAGTTGGACATCTTTTATAGATGCCCCAGATGGTTGTCGTGCTTTAACCTAAACGAAATGGACAAATGTTTAGGCAAGTCATTTAACGTTTTATCGGGTATTATACGAAGTTATGACTTGTCCGCTTCATGGTTACCTATTTTCAGTTATATTTCTCCCTTTTCCAATAGTGCAGGTTTTAAGGAAGTTTTCCAATCGTTTCTCCCTTTCTTTTGTAATTCAGTTTCTTATAAAAGCCATTAACTTATTTTCCACTTTCTTGCTTTTAAATAAAATTCTCATAATTGCGGCGCTTCCGCCAGTTGAGGCATAGTCAAACATTTTATTCTTCTTGTGAAAATCATAATCTGCACGAAGAATCATACCATTTCTAGCAACAAGATCACGAAACGTCCAAGTTGTACCGCGAGTAGTAAACCTATTTGCAATCTGCCATTTTCCCTCCATGGCTCGATCTAAATCTTCCACTGTTTGACGTACTGTATTCGCAAAATTTGGATCATTACTATCGCCATCAGTCAGAGCTGCAATACATTTTGCCCCTGTTTTATCCAAGACAGCCCCTAGGTACCATGCTGCGTTTTTACCCAGAGGACCCCCTCCAGTGGCTATGGCAAAGCCATATTTACCTTTCAAGGATGGACGGTGAGCCATTCCCCATGACCGATCAAGGAATGCTTTTAAGTGAGAATCTACCATTCCTGCACTACAACTACCTATGTATACAAGACCGTCAACTTCATGCATTCTCCTTTTTATTTCTTCATACTCATCTTTAAGAACACAGATACCCTCTACTCTAAAATCACAGAGATAGCATCCAGTACAAGGGCCAACTTTGTGATCCCGCAATTCTGTAAGTTCCACCTTATTTCGTGAGTACCTCCGGATAGATTCAACTATAGACGCACCGGCCGGGTCCTCAGATGTCCTGTTACCCGTGATGACCAGGATGGTCTTATTGCCGTCTTTCTCTGCTTCGGGACCATTT
>JAPLHH010000236.1 GCA_026389735.1 Chloroflexota bacterium
TCTCCGATGAAACTGGAGAGAGACCCCGTCCAGCAGTCATAGTAAGCTCAGACGCTTATCATCAAAGCCGTCAAGAGGCGATAATTGAGGCAATCACCAGCAGGACTGACCGTATATTGGTGGGCGACCATCTTATCAGCGGTTGGCAGGAGACTGGATTGCTTTTCCCCTCCGTTGCCACAGGAATCGTAAGGACGATAAAACAAGGCATGATAGCAAAGAGGCTTGGAATAATGCCCCTGCCAGATATGAGAAGAATTGAAGGTAACCTACGGGAGGCCCTGGGACTCAGGTAGGGTATTTTATGGGCATACTGCCTATCGTAGCATGGTTTACTGTAAGGCTGGGGGTCCCGGCTGAGTTCACCGGGACCCCCACGGTAAAGGAGGTTGAGGATTGAACACAATAGCAGAGAAGGCCTCGCTATAGTGTGGTTATATGCTACCATTGCTGCAATGAACCCTCTGTGAAGTCTCCATTAACCCCAGATGAACTCCCTTTACTAGCTTAGCAAGTGGTATAATTGGGAGAAAGGAGCCTAGTAAACTAAGAAGCAAGATGAGCTACAATTATAATGCGATAGCATAGGAGGCGTAAGATGATTGACCTGGTCAACAGGCGTTGTGGATATTGCGATGGTAGCGGACGAATAAATGCTGGCGAATCCGCGCCAGGTTACCAACCATGCCCTGTATGCACAGGGGTTGGCAAAGTCCGTGTCCCCAGTAGCTATGGAACCTGCCCAATTTGTCATGGTAGTGGAAAAAAGAACATAGGGGAATTCGCTCCACGTTGGGTGCAGTGCAAAAATTGCCATGGAAGCGGCTGGAGGGAACCACCTTCATCCTATAGGTAACGATGACGGCCTTAATTTATAGTAGGCCTAATTGATGTGGTGTCCTGGGAATTTGCCGGGGTTTATTCAAGAGTTTGAAAGGGGTTAGAACCTTATTTGGAAGCTGACAGGGTGATTTTAGCAGTCATTTAGAGCATAATATTTCTATTTACTTCCATGATCTATCCAACCACATCCCTTCAATTTCTCCAGTTTCCTCATCAACCGCAAAAGATCCTATCTTTCTAATACCGCCTCTAGCGAAGCCACCAGAATGCCCATACTCAAAGCTTACCTTCCATTTTCCCTCAGTCTTTAGTGCGTATATAAGTTGCAACTCGGAATAATCCGTAACACCCAAGATGTGGAGGACTTTCTCAGCTATTCCTTTTAATTCTTCTGCTTGTACGCTCATAGTCTCAAACTACCCCCAGGAAGAGTTTATTGTCTATCTTACCACAAAATTCATTTTTCGTATATATTTTTATTCCCTGTTGAACAGACAGTATCCGCTTGCGGTGCTCAATTTTCAAACTTTTTCAAGGCGATAGCTTGAGGCGAGCCTTGTAAAATGCTATTGTATGGGTGGTTTCCTATCGGGGAAGTGTCGGAATTGGCAGACGAGCATGACTTAGGATCATGTGCTTTAAAAGGCGTGGGGGTTCGAGTCCCCCCTTCCCCACCACATCCAATTATAGCGGTGCTTGTCTCGACTTGCCCAAACGCTAGAGTTACAGTCGGGCGTCTTATTTGCTAAAGATGCTACATATGTTACTATCATAGTAGAAAATGTGAGCCGCTATTGCCATTATGAAGTAAAGGGAAGCCATTCTGCTGCCATGGTAGACATTGGGGCTACGGAGCGCAAATTATGAAGCTGGGCCAATCCCGTCAGCAGAGAATTATCGCTGTGACCGTGGTCGCATTTGTGCTGCTGGCTATTATATTAATCGCCCTTGATTGGAACGATGTTCGCCAACTAGTGGACAAGGCGGACTGGGGATTAACATTCGTTGCACTGCTATTCACTGCCCTTTCTTACCTGTGCTTGAGCTACAGTTTCGTGACGGTAAACAGAGTCTTCGACATCGGTATGGTATGGCGAGAACTCCTCGAGATAGGCTTTGTGTCCACCGCACTAGCCAATGTTACAGGTCTTGGTGGTGCCGCGGCGCATTCGCTGCGCCTTGTGGTGATGCAGCGACAGGAAAGGCCTTCGGGTAATATACTTGCTGCATCAATTTCTCATACCTATCTCTATATTGTAACGCTGCTCGGTTTGCTTCCGCTAGGTCTCATTTATCTTATTGCCAACCACCAGCTGGGCGAAGGCGTTGCCACGGGTCTCAGATTTGCTACAGTAATGCTCATTTTAGCCATCATTGTTGCCACCGCTATTGTTTTTGTTAACCCGATAAGATCGCTAGTGCTACGAATTTTGAACAGACTATGGCATCTCTTTAAGCATAGAACCAGCATATCTTTTCTGAGTGACTTCGATGCCACCCTGACACTTGGTGCGGCCAAAATACGGAGCCACCCGTTGGCACTAGCCCTACCGCTGGGATCAATGTTAGCTAATCTAGTATTCACTTTGGTCTCACTCTGGTTTTGTTTTGCTGCTATTGGGAATCCACTAGGCTTTGGGGTCCTCGTGACGGGCTTCGTCATTGGTATTTCTGCGGGGAACCTTTCTATGGTGCCTGGAGGCCTCGGCGTACAGGAAGCTTCCATGGCTGGGATGTATGCACTGTTTGATGTGCCCTTCACACAAGCGGTCTTGGCTGCGGTCCTTTTCCGAGTCGTTTATGACTTTGTTCCGTTCTTTATGAGTCTGGCAGTGTATAGGAGGCTCTTGCGAAGGCGGAGTTAAGTTCGCAAACCTGCGACAGTGGTGCATTTTCTCTAGGCGATGCCAAAAAGGGAAGCTCCACATTTATAATCTTCCCCCCACCCCATTTTTCGCATATTCAAGTCTGTCTACAGCCTACCAGATCAGGCGGTAACCTGAGCTGGCTCGCGTATCCGCCGAAGGAGGAGAACTAGGCTTATTGCAGCAACGGCAAGGTTTGCCAGGTTGGAGATAACTGCCCAGGGCGGAGTTTGTGCTGGGAGAATATCAAAGAAATCCCAGAGAGCGTGTAATATTACGACTAATACAAACGTTCCAATAACTGTGCAGTTTCATATTGAACGACCTCGTGCCCGCTCTCGCCAAATAACAGAGCATACCAGCCCGGTCCAGGCTGCGTGTCCAGCGGGAGACGAGTAACTGCTGCAAAGCCGGAATCAGCCCGTTCTTCTCAAACAGGAGTTTGGGAATTGTCCCCCAAGGGCTCACCTTCTATGGAAAGTGGTTATCTCCTGTTCAAAGTTGCTGAATTGGCAAGAATACTCCTATAATAAGGCCGGGTTCTATGTAAGTAAACTGAATATAATCTGTAAAACAATATAGCTTATGGTAATAATGGTGAATGTTATCAAGGGAATCTGAATGGCCAAATTCAATAAAGTTACCAAAGAGAACCAAGTTGACATAAAGGCAATAACCTTCGGGGACTTAACGTGGGTTGATATCATTCAACCGACCAAAGAAGCAGCGAAGTATTTAGTGGAGCATTATGGTTTCAACCCTCTGGATATTGAGGACGCTTTGAGTCCCCGGCAGGTTTCCAAAATAGAAGAATACCCGGAATACCTCTTTGTTATCTTTCATCTCTCAGTATTTGAAAAAGCGAGGCGGGTAAGTTCAAGGAAACAATGGTCAGCATTTGTTGGCCCTAATTACCTGGTGACAATCAGACCTCCGGAGTTTAAGGTCGCGGGCGAGCTATTCCAGGAGTGCGAAACTAACGTGGAAACTCGTGAGCAGTATTTGAGCCAGGGCTCTGGCTACTTGCTGTACCAGATATTTGACCGGACAATAGACCAGTATTTTAAGGTACTGGACAAGATTCTCGGCTTAATGGAAGATATCGAAGAGGGTGTCTTCCGAGAAGATGTTGAAGTGGCCAGCCCGTTGAGCAGTCTCAGGAGAGACATTATTGACCAGAGACAGGTGATGTTCCCGACCAGAGCGCTTCTCGTGGAATTGGAACCTAAACTGAAGCAGTATTCTAAGATAGATTTGACCCTCTATTTTAGCGACCTGATGGACCATGTGAACAAGGTGTGTAATACCCTTGATGAATACAAAGAGGTAATAGAGGTATTCAAGGACTCGGATTATCTCCTGAGCGGTTACCGTTCCAACCGTGCTATCCGCGCCATTGCTATTTTATTAGCCATCGGTCTGCCCTTTGTGGTCGTTGCTGGTATTCACCTCATTTTACCCGGAGATTTGGGGAAGGGCAGCCTTCAGACCTTTGTAGGGTTATTATTGATAATTGCGGCGCTTATCGGCGCAATACTCTATTTTTTGCGCCGCAAGCATTTGATTTAGAAAAGCAACCTCCAATTATTGATGCCATAATTAACCCATCGGCTTAGTTCCATTAGCAAACCGGCGGTAGAACCACCTTTTCATGAGTTCGGTCAGCCCCAAGTAGATCACGATAAAGGCTACCAGTATGAGCAGGAAAGTCACCGGGAGGGGCACGAAGCCGAATATTTTACCGCCCAAGGATGTAAATGGCAGCGCCATGGCCAGGGCCAGAACAATGATAATGTTAACCAGAAGTAATTTATTCGGCTTGCTCCGGAAGAAGGGAGTCGTCCTGGTCCTGATGACAAATATCACCAGTGACTGAGTGAACAGCGATTCTACGAACCAGGCTGTCTGGAACAAAGGTGCGGTGGCTCTAAAGACGTACAGCATGACGAAAAAGGTGGCGAAATCGAAAATAGAGCT
>JAPLHH010000090.1 GCA_026389735.1 Chloroflexota bacterium
CAGTGAAATAGAATTGAACGTGGTGCCAGATGCATCACATTGTAACAGAAGGGGCAATTCTTTTGCTAGCTATCGGGGATGTCATTCTGAGGCGCGAAGCGCCGGAGAATCTGGGGGCAAAAAGCAGGTAGACCTTAAAAAGCGGAGTATCGGCAGGCAATACCTCTTGAAAAATCACCAATCAATTCCTTATCAGGAATTGTCTCAAAGATAGCGTGAACTTGTCTGACAATCGGTTTCGTCTTGACCTTGACAAACGCATCGTTTTGATTCAGAATAAAAGCAGTCATGGGGTTGACGAGACCTCTGTGACTAGGGTTGCCAGCCGAAAGGCTGCTACCCTGAATATTCAGTTGGTGGGGGGCAGGGGACTTGAACCCCTACGGTGCATGAGCACCAAGCGATTTCCAGTCGCTCATGTCTACCGATTCCATCAACCCCCCGCTGATAACAAAAGAGGGGTGGTGTATCAGCACCACTCCTCTAACTTAAAATGGCAAATCTTCCCCCTCAGCCTCTGTCTTAACCTCTCTTGGATAGAAATATTCCCCGTCTTTAGTTTTTTGTATACCCTTAGTTCTCATAAGTGCGGCATTTACAGCACGAGTGAGTGGGGACTCACTTTTTCTTATACCGCCCTCACGCAACTTTTGCACAATGTCTTCCAAGGCGAGGGGTTCCTCAGCCTCCCTCAGGGCAGCTATCACGGCATTACCAATTGTCATATGCATAAACCTATATTTTCCATACAAAATGAAGTCAATTATCTCATCTTCATTCCACACTGGCTCCGTGACTTCGCCGTGCCCTTTTTCATAGGGGCTGTATCCCAAGTATTTTGTCAATGTATCTCGAATGGCAGCATATTTCCGACTGGCAACATCAAATTTGGCCTGCGCCCTCTTGAGTTCCTCATCTGCCGCCTTCAACATGTCTTCCTGCCTACACAATTCCTGCTCAAGTCCCCCAACGACTGCTTTTCTATGCTCATCTTCCATTTGAGACCTCCACTTGTCAGAATGTCAGCTACAATTATAAAGGAGTGATTAAACAATGTCAAGTACTTTTAAGGCAGAAAATGAAAAAAATGTTAAAAACATACTTATTAAGGCATTGGCTTTGACCGAGGCTGACGTTATTGACGCCCACAAAGATGTCGAAAGGTGTGAGGCTGCCATTAAACATCACACTGAAATGATTGAACAATTGCGGAATGCCTTGGCAGCACTAGGGCGCGATTCAAAGAAATCAAAAGGGGCTGAAAGACAGAGTGTTGAGAGTTTCGCAACAAGCTCAACCTTAATCTCCCCAGGTAGATTATGCTAGAATTAGGAAACAGGTTAAGAAGCTATGCCAGCAAACTTACCACCGCAGTACTTTGACGCTGAAAAGCGATATAGACAGGCAAAAACTCCGGAGGATAAAATCGAGGCTCTGGAAACCATGCTTGCCATCATGCCCAAGCACAAGGGCACCGACCACCTGCATGGCGACCTGAGACGAAGAATAGCCAAGCTCACCGAAGAGGCGGAAAGAAAAGCCGCCACCAGCAGAGCCAGCTTTTACATCAGAAAAGAAGGCGCCGGACAGGTAGCCCTGGTCGGCCTGCCCAATGTCGGCAAATCACAGCTGCTCGCCGCCGTTACCGATGCCTCCCCTGAGGTAGGTTCTTACCCGTTTACCACCCGGTCTCCCAATATAGGCATGATGAAGTTTGAGAATATTCAGATTCAACTGGTGGACACACCACCGGTGACGGGCAAAGATTCCCGCGTCTGGCTGAACAATGTCGCACGAAACGCCGACCTCATAGCCATCATCGTGGATTTGAGCAACAGGCCGATACAACAGGTGAAGACCACACTTCAGGAACTGGAGAATATCGGCATAGTGCCCGTCTCTAATAACATTACAGAAGCCAACATCGGCAAACGTCAAAAGAAAATGCTAATCATAGCCAACAAGAGCGACCTGAAAAATTCAGGTGCTGGCACAAAACAACTGAATTCTCAGTACAGTGCCCTGTTCCCGGTGATTTCCATCTCCGCCTCAGAAGGCACTAACATAGAAGCGCTCAAGAGCTGGATTTTTAAAGCCCTGGAGATTATCCGCGTCCACACAAAAACTCCGGGGAAGAAAGCTGACCTGACCGACCCGATAATATTGAAGAGAGGCAGCACAGTAAAAGAGGCCGCTGAAGACGTTCACAAAGATTTTAAGAGCAAACTGAAATATGCTATGGTCTGGGGCTCGGGAAAATTCGACGGGCAAAGGGTCAGTCAAGAGCATGTCCTACAAGATAATGACATAATCGAGCTCCATATTTAGGGTTATTTGCCGCACTGCCTTCGACCCCAGATGTTATATAACTTCTCCGCCAGTTCTTCTATATACCGCCGATTCTCGAGCTTGAACCCGCAATTAAAGACCCCAGGAATTTCGACTTCAACGCTTCCTTTTATTTGAACTTGAAGCTATTAATAAATAGTGAACTTTAATGTCGGTTTAGTGATATACTTATCGCCGATTGGCGCACAAATAGTCCGCAGAGTTTTGAAACAAGGAGGGAAGCAGAATAATGGTGGAATATAAAATCTACAGGTACCGATGGGTTGTTTTGGCTATCTACATGTATGTAGCCGCGCTCACACAGCTGTACTGGTTAAATTTTGCCGCCATTGAAACTTATATCGAGGAGCTGTTAAGCATACCTGCCAGCAGCGTCATGTGGTTTACGCTTGTCTTTCCTTTAATACAGGTTTTACTCACCATGCCTGCCGGCATCATTATAGATAAAAAAGGATTTAAATACGGCATAGGTATCGGTGTGCTTTTTACCGGTATCTTCGCCATGCTGCGCTTGCTTAATCCCGCTTCATTCGCAGTTTTATTAATTTCACAAATAGGGATTTCCATCGGGCAACCTTTTGTATTAAATAGCGTTACCAAACTCGCTGTAACCTGGTTTCCACAAAAAGAGGAGGCCACAGCAGTGGGACTCGGTTCCTTAGCGCTGTTTATCGGTATGATGGCAGGACTTGGAGCCACGCCTGTCCTGGTACAAACTTTAGGATTTGAGTCAATGTTATTGATTTACGGTGCCGTAGGCATTGTAGGTATATTGCTATTCTTTACTTTGGTGAAGCCTAAACCTCAAACACCACCAAGAGAAATAGAGGCAGTGGAAGAAATCTCAAGCTGGGAAGGAATCAAAAGGATTTTGAAGGTCAGGGATTTCGTAATCCTCGGCTTTATAGCTTTGATAGGTATCGGAGTTTTCAACGGTTTAGCTACCTGGCTTGAAAAAATACTGAACGAATTACATCAAATTTCAATGACCGACGCCGGTTCTATATCTGCAGTATTGATTTTTAGCGGCATGCTTGGCTGTATTATCATCCCTATTATCTCGGATAAGATCGCGAGGAGAAAACCCTTTCTCATACTGGCATCTTTAATTGGCGCTATGTCAGTCACCGCTCTTATATTTGCGAACGGCTACGGTATGAATTTAGTTAACGGCATAGTACTGGGCTTCTTCCTTATATCCGCTCTGCCCATAATGCTGACAATGTCCACTGAGATCACAGGAGCAAGGTTTGCCGGCATTTCAGTCGGCTATTTGCAGCTTTTAGGCAATGCTGCTGCAGTAGTAATTGTTTTGGTAATGGAAATTCTGCGCGGAGCAACAAATCAATTTATCTTACCTCTGGCGCTGCTGGCAATACTACTCGGTATATCCTTCATTTTGGCAATCCTGATAAAAGAACCTGCCAAAAGCACTTAACTATGACGACTGTAATATCTCGTAGGTACAAGTGTGAACACCAAAGTAATTGAAAGAATAAATGAACTCAAGAACGACAGGACACATGGTGCCGGCTGGCTGTCCCAACAAGCTATCAGCACTTTAAACCTAGCCATAAGCGAAAGCCAAGCTCAAACCGTTGCCGACTTTGTCGAAGAAATAAAAACGGTAGCTGCTGTACTCATTGAAGCCAGACCTAGCATAACTTCCATAGCCAATTACATTAACCAGTTTCTCCAGCAGGTTATCCTCAGGTCTCAAAGTGAAGAGAATCTGGCTTCCCTAAAAAGTTTCGCCAAAGCTAAGGGAAACGAGCTCATCAAATCATCTGTAAGAGCTGTTTCCAAAGCTGTGGAATACGGCTGCGGCATAATCACCGACCTCGACACAGTGATAACCTGTAGCTATAGTTCGACAGTCTGTAAGGTCTTTGAGCTTTCCAGGGAAAGGGGGACAAAGTTCCGTGTTATCGTCGCCGAGTCCAGGTTTGAGGATAAAGCTTACGGGGAAATCACCGCCGAGCAACTCATGAAGCACCAAATTCCAGTAGAAATAATACGTGATGAGAATATACAAGTTCGTATATCCAAAGCAGACAAGGCTTTAGTCGGTGCTGACAGCATAACAGCCAATGGTTATCTCATTAACGGCACGCCGACACTTATACTGGCCCAGGCAGCTAAAAAGAAAAAAATACCCTTGTACACGGTCTGCGAAACTGCCAAATTCGACATCCCGGGTTGCACAAGCAAAGGGACAGAACTAGAGCCAGGCTTTGACAAAACTCCGCTCGACCTGACAACCGGAATAATAACCGAGAAAGGCACCATGCAGCCGAGCTTGGTCATTGCCTACATTGAAGAAACGAGACATTTTTCTCCATAAAAAAGACGTCAAGAAGGGAGAATTTGCTTAGGATTATCGACACCCACGCCCATCTTGATGAACTGGAAAACCTTGAATCAGCACTTACCAAAGCCAAACATTCTGGAGTTATAGCCATTGTCGCTGTTGGCTCAAATCACCAATCAAACCAGAAGGTGATGGAAATCTGTCTGAAGTATTCCGCTTTCGTTTATCCGGCTTTTGGCTTACACCCTTGGGAATTAGGTAACCTGGAATTTCACCAGATCGACGCTACTCTAAGGTTTGTTGAGGAAAGAGCTGCTGAAATTGTAGCCATAGGAGAGATAGGATTGGACTATGATAAAAGGGTAGTCAAGGTAGCCCCAAAAGAGCTGCAGAAGGAAGTTTTTAGACGCCTACTATCTCTAGCTAAGGCACACCAAAAACCGGCTATAATCCACAGTCGCTATGCCTGGAAAGACAGCTTTGAGCTGGTAAAAGAGTCTGGTATTGAAAAAGCCGTTTTTCACTGGTTCACCGGATTTTCCAGCGT